>NZ_CDWRCL010000111.1:0-12398 GCF_977927575.1 Frankia sp. CcCS3 | reverse complement strand
GGGGCCTTCAAGCCCATCCTCTATTCCTCCCGACTGGGTCCAGTTCACTGGTCCAGCAGTTCCGCCAGCACCTGAGACTTCAGGAGTCGAAATGAAATAACTTGCGCGTTTCGAACCCTCCACAGGCCTGTGACCTGCGATGATGCTCTCGATCACGTATTTGTTACTTCATTACGTCCCCTCAGCAGAGTAGCACACCGTTCAGAAGCGTATTTGAGCATAGAAATCTGTGACTGTCTGTGACCTTGATAGGTGTGCAGTGGATGCGCATGCGCCGGAACACGGCCTGGTGGGGTGGGGGCGGTCGGGGATTCTGGAAGTCCGCATTCACCGCCGCCCCAGGAGCATCGCAAAGTCGTATTTATGCTGGTCACGAGGGTGATCTCCTGGTCGGGATAGCGGCGTGGCGGCGTAAGGCTCGAGCGGTGTTGGCGAAACCAGCGAACCGGAGCAGGCTGATCACCAGGGTGCGGAGAGCAGCCAGGACCTGGGGACCGCTGCCGGTGCGAGCCCGATGCGGGCCCTCACCCAACGTGACGCCACTAAAGCCGGGAGTCGGGTTTTTCGGGAGACGACGTCGGCATCGATGCCGAGGGCGATTCCGCCGCCGTCCCACGCCGCCCCGCTCCCCATCCGAATGTGGATCAACCAGCCCCAGTGACGATCGAGACCGAGAATGCGCTGCCAAGAGCCGACCCGCCCGCGGGAAACGTCCGGGTGGCGCAGGTCACCTCGGCGAGGCGCGCGGGTGGCGACACTGGCGTGGTCCGGCCCGGACGTGTGTTTCGTCGGGGTGCGCGCCGTTTGGTCCGGTTGCCGACATTGACACGAGCTGGCGTGCGGGGGCATCCTGGCCGGGCAGCACCTCGTTCGGTGAGGCGTCTGCGCGGACATAGGCCACTGACCTTGAACGTCGAGAGACGCCCCGGGTCAGGACAGCTCTCCCCGGGCTAAGGGGTGAGCCCAAGTGGCTTCCCGGTGGGGATTACGCCGCGCAGTGCCAAAGCTCTGACGAGGAGGGGTGCTCGGTGTCGCCCGGCTTCGGCCGGGTGTGGTTGTCGCGGTCACCCCGCCTGGACTACTCGCGCCTGCGGGCGCCTGGTGGAAGGGGGGTGGCGGGATGAGTCCCGGCCATAGTTGCCGTCTGTCCTGGGCTGACTCGGTGACCCCCGTCGCCTCGGTGACCCCCCTCGCCTGAGCCTGCCCCGTCAGACTGATGATCTAGCCGAGCAGTCCCGTCGCAGGTGAGACGACCACGTCGGGCGGCATCAGCCAGCTGCGCACCGTCGGGAGGTCGTTGCGCAGCGGCTGCCGCCCCGGCCTGACCCTGCCGACACAACCATGCGGGCGGACGCGGATGCCGTTCGCGGCCCGGGGAGCTGACGTGATGACTGTCGTGGAGAACGCGTTTTACGCCGCGGGCCGGCGCTTGGTGCGGCCGGGCTCGCTGGGCGAGACCTACCAGTTGCTGCGGGACCGCCGGGGCCGGAACAAGCAGGATCTGGCGTGGATCGGTCTGGTCCACCCGGACGAGCGGGAGATCGCTTCGATCGCGGCCGAGTTCGACCTGCACGAGCTGGCGACCGAGGACGCGGTGCAGGCGCATCAACGGCCGAAGCTGGAACGGTACGGCAAGACCCTGTTCGTGGTGTTGCGGGCCGCCCGCTATGACGACGCGCGGGAAGAGGTTGACTTTTCCGAACTGCACGTCTTCGTCGGGGACGACTTCGTCATCACAGTTCGGCACGGGGATGCGCCGGATCTGCCTCGGGTGCGCCGGCGGATGGAGTCCGACCCGGAGCTGTTGGCCCACGGCCCGGAGGCGGTGTTGTACGCAATCCTGGACCGGGTCGTCGACGATTACGCCCCGGTGGTGGACGGGTTGGTGAACGACATCGACGAGATCGAGACCGAGGTGTTCAGGGGAGATCCGGCGGTGAGCCGGCGCATTTACGAGCTGTCCCGTGAGGTCATCGAGTTCCAGCGGGCGGCCAAGCCGCTGCTGGGCATGCTGGACGCGCTGGCCGCGGGGTTCGCCAAGTACGGCGTGGACCCCGAGCTGCAGCAGTACCTGCGGGACGTGTCCGACCACGCGGTGGGCGTGGTGGAGCGGATCGAGGGGTTCCGCCAACTACTGGCGAACATCCTGACCGTCAACGCCGCGCTGGTCGGGCAGCGGCAGAACGAGGAGATGAAGACGCTGACCGAGTCGAGCCTCGCGCAGAACGAGGAGGTCAAGAAGATCTCGGCCTGGGCGGCCATCCTCTTCGCGCCCACCCTGATCGGCACTGTGTACGGGATGAATTTCGAGACCATGCCGGAACTGAGCTGGGAGTTCGGGTACCCGTTCGCGCTCGGCCTGATGGCCTTGGTGTCCATTATGCTGTACGTGATCTTCAGGCAGCGGCGGTGGCTGTGACCAGCGCGAGGAGGACGAGGGCGTCGGCTGGCCCACGTATCGTGGGGTTGCCGCCGGTGTGGATTGCACAGCCCGCTCCGGCTTCCTCGAACAGCCGGTTACGTATCGCCCCGCAGGCTCGTGAGCGGCGGCTCGTACGCGGAAACTGGGGCGTATGGCGAGCGGCAGACTGCGGATCTACCTCGGCGCGGCGCCGGGGGTGGGCAAGACCTACGACATGCTCTGTGAGGCTCAGCGGCGCAAGGCACGCGGAACGGACGTCGTGGTCGGGCTGGTGGAGACCCATGGGCGACCGCGGACCGCCGCGTTGCTGGACGGATTGGAGATCATGCCCCGCCGCACGGTCTCCTACCGCGGTGCCACCTTTACTGAGATGGACGTGGATGCGATCCTGGCCCGCGCGCCAGCGGTGGTGCTCGTCGACGAGCTGGCGCACACGACCGTCCCGGGGTGCCGGAACGCCAAGCGTTGGCAGGACGTCCACGAGCTGTTGAACGCGGGCATCGACGTGCTGTCGACGTTGAACATCCAACATCTGGAGTCGCTCAACGACGTCGTGGAAAGGATCACCGGAGTCCCGCAGCGGGAGACCGTGCCGGACGCGGTGGTACGCGCCGCCGAACAAGTCGAACTGGTCGACATGACACCGGAGGCGCTGCGGCGGCGGATGGCCCACGGCAACATCTACGGCCCAGACAAGATCGACGCCGCGCTGGGCAACTACTTCCGGGTCGGCAATCTGACCGCGCTGCGGGAGTTGGCACTGCTGTGGCTGGCCGACAAGGTGGACGAACAGCTCGATCACTACCGCACCGAGCACCAGATCTCCGGCATCTGGGAGACGCGGGAGCGGGTGGTTGTCGCACTGACCGGCGGCCCTGAGGGCGACACACTGATCCGCCGGGCGGCGCGGATCGCGGATCGCGCCAAGGGTGCGGACCTGCTCGCGGTCCACGTCACCCGATCCGATGGCCTGGCCGGTGCGTCGCCCGCGCATCTGGCCCGGCAGCGGGTGTTGGTGGAGAGCCTGGGCGGCAGCTACCACCAGGTGGCCGGGGACGACATTCCCATCGCGCTGCTGGAATTCGCCCGAGCGGAGAACGCGACCCAGCTCGTGCTCGGCGCGAGCCGGCGCGGCCGGCTGGCCCACATGATCGACCCTGGTATCGGCGTCACGACAACGAAACTGTCCGGGCCGATCGACGTGCACCTGGTCACCCACGAGGAGGTGGGCAAGGGGCGGCTGCTGCCCCGCCGGGCCCGTGGGCTGACCCTCCGGCGGCGGCTTGCCGGTGTCTTGGCCGCGGTCGTGCTGCTGCCGCTGCTGACCCTTGTGTTGACGCACCAGCGGACCGATCTCAACCTGACCAGCAACGTGCTGGGGTTCCTGATCGTGGTGGTCGCCGTGGCGCTGGTGGGCGGCCTGCTGCCGGCGTTGCTGGCCGCGCTTGGCGACTTGCTGCTGCTGAACTACTACTTCATCCCACCAATACACCGCTTCATCATCGCCGAGAGTAACAACGTACTCGCACTCCTGGCGTTCCTGGCGGTTGCGGTGATGGTGAGCAGCGTGGTCGACCTGGCCGCCCGGCGGACCAGCCAGGCGGTACGCGCTACCGCGGAGGCGGAGATGCTCTCGACCTTGGCCGGGAGCGTGCTGCGTGGCGAGCAGGCGCTGCCGGCACTGCTCGCGCGGGTGCGGGAGACGTTCGGGCTGACCTCGGTCGCCCTGCTCGAACGCGCAGCCGAGGGCGGTCAGAACGGCGCCCACAAGGCAGACCGTCACGGCTGGCGGGTGGTCGACAGCGCCGGGCCCGACCCGTGCCTACGGCCGGACGAGGCCGACACGGAGGTACCGGTCAGCGAGAACCTGACGTTGGTCCTGCGGGGCCGGCCGCTGCCCGCGGCGGACCGCCGGGTACTCACCGCCTTCGCCGCGCAGGCCGCGGTCGCCCTCGAACAGCGGCGGCTGGCCCAGGTGGCAGCGGAAGCCGGGCCACTCGCCGAAGCGGACCGCACCCGCCGCGCCCTGCTCACTGCCGTCAGCCACGACCTGCGCGGCCCGCTCGCCACGGCCTCGGCGGCAGTCGCGAACCTACGCAGCAACGAGGTCGAGTGGAGCGCCGAGGAGCAGGCGGAACTGCTCGCCACCGCTGAGGAAGCGTTGGACCATCTGGCCCGGCTGGTGGAGAACCTGCTCGACATGAGCCGGTTGCAGGCTGGACGCCTGAGCGTGTTCCCCGCCCCGGTCGGGCTCGACGACGTGATTCCCGGCGTGCTGCGCGACCTGGGCCCGGCAGCTCGCGACGTGGCTGTGACGGTCCCGGACGACCTTCCGCTGGCCTACGCTGACCCGGCGCTGCTGGAACGGGTGATCGCCAACCTGCTATCCAACGCGACCCGCTATTCACCCCCGGGCCAGCCCCCGCTGATCACCGCTAGTGCGTTGCGCGACCGGATCCAGCTGCGGGTCATCGACCGCGGGCCTGGACTGCCCGCGGAGGACCGTGACCAGGCGTTCACGCCGTTCCAGCGGCTGGGCGACACCGACAACGACAGCGGCATCGGGCTGGGCCTCGCGCTCTCCCGGGGCCTGACGGAGGCGATGGGCGGCACCCTGACGCCGGAGGACACCCCCGGCGGGGGCCTGACCATGGTGGTAACGCTGCCGGTCGCGACGGTCGGCGGGTCCGCCCAGCCGGCGGGCGGTGCGGTCCTCAGATCGCGGGACGGTCAACAGACAACGAGGTCATAGTTTGACGATGAGGTCATGGCTGGACAACGAGGTCATGGCTGGAACCGGTAGCCCATGCCTGGCTCGGTGATGAGGTGGCGGGGCTGTGCCGGGTTGAGTTCAAGTTTGTGGCGCAGCCGGCCGATGTACTGGCGCAGGTAGTGGCTCTGCTCCTTGGGGGCGGGACCGCCGGCCCGGGGCAGCAGATCCCGGTAGGTCAGTAGCTTTTCGGGGTGGCGGACAAGGACGTCGAGCAGGTGCCATTCCGTGGGGGTGAGCCGGACCTCGGCGGGGCCGTCCGGGCGTGCGCTGTCGGGTTTGCGGGTGACGCGCCGTGCGTCGAGGTCGATCAGATAGTCACCCAGGGCGACGGTGAGCGGTTCGGTAGGCGGCGGGGTGCGCCGGACGACGGCGCGCAGCCGGGCGAGCAGTTCGTCGACCCGGAAGGGCTTGGTGACGTAGTCGTCGGCACCGGCGTCCAACGCTACGATCTTATCGCTGCTGCCGGCGCGCCCGGAGAGCACGATGACCGGGGCGGCGGTCCAGCCGCGCAGGGCGTGGATGACGTCGACGCCATCGAGGTCGGGAAGCCCCAGGTCGAGCAGGATGATGTCGGGTTCGTGTTCGGCGGCGGCGGCGAGCGCGCGGCTTCCGTCCGCGGCGACGGTGACCTGGTAGCCGCGGGCGCGCAGGGTGATGTGTAGCGCGCGGAGCAGCCGTGGGTCGTCGTCCACCACGAGCACGCTGGTCACGCGTCATCTCCCGGCAGTGAACCGGGCGGTACAGCAGGCAGGGTGCGAATCATCGTGAGGCCTCCGCCGAGGGTGTCCTCGGGGCTGAGCGTCCCGCTACCTGGTCGTCTTGTCGAGGGCCAGGTTCAGGGCGAGGACGTTGACCGTGGGTTCGCCCATGAAGCCCAGCGCCCGGCCGTCTTCGTGGTCGTGGATCAACGCGCGGACCGTGGCCGGGTCGAGGCCGCGTTCCTTCGCGACCCGGTTCACCTGCAGGTAGGCGTAGGCCGGGGAGATGTCGGGGTCGAGGCCGCTACCGGAAGCGGTGACCGCGTCCGCCGGGACCGGGTTGTCCGTGCCCTTACCCGGCCCCTTGATCGGCACAGTGATGCCGGCCGAGTAGTCCTCGCCGGGCTTGGTGCACTCGACCTTGACGCCCTGGTACGTGGCGACGAAGGGCGCGGCCGGGCACTCCTCGTTGATGCTGACGGCCCGGGTGACCGGTCCGGTGGTGCCGCCGGTCCGGAACACCGACAGGACCGCGCCGACGCCGTTCGCGGTGCAGAGGGGACGCCGGCCGTCGGCCCCTTCCAGGTCACCAATGGCCTTGCTGCGGGCGCAGACCTGGGTGAGCAGGCTCTGGCTGCTTTCGTCCTCGTCCTTGGTGGCCGGGTCGTCGAAACTGTCGACAATGTCTTCCGGGCCGAGGTTGGACGCGGACGTTGACGTCGGATCGTACCCGTCGCCGGCCGCCGACGGGCGGGACTGGAAGTATTTGGGGATCGGGTTGCCCTTGTCGTCGGTGAACAGTTGGCCGATCTCGGCTGAACCGACGATCTGGCCGCTGACGTTCGTGACGAACGAGCCGTTCGCCTTGTCCTTCAGCCCGGGAAGCTGCGCAATGGCCGTGATGACCAGCGGATAGGCGATGCCGGTGAGCACGGTCAGCACGAGCAGTGCGCGGAAGGCGGCGAGATGCTGCCGCACGAAGGAGGGAAGTCGGGTCGCAGGCATGGTTACCGGGCTCCCGGGATGAACTGGATGACAAGGTCGATGAGTTTGATCCCGACGAACGGGATGATCAGACCGCCGACGCCGTAGATGTAGAGGTTGCGACGCAGCATCGCCGACGCGCTGGACGGGGTGTAACGGACGCCGCGTAGCGCCAGCGGGATCAGGGCGAGGATGACGAGCGCGTTGAAGATGACGGCGGAGAGGATCGCCGACTGCGGGCTGTGCAGCCGCATGAGGTTGAGCGTGTCCAGCCCGGGATAGATCGCCGCGAACATCGCCGGGATGATCGCGAAGTACTTGGCGATGTCGTTGGCGATCGAGAAGGTGGTCAGCGCCCCGCGGGTGATGAGCAGCTGCTTCCCGATCTCGACGATCTCGATCAGCTTCGTCGGGTTGGAGTCGAGGTCGACCATGTTGCCGGCCTCCTTGGCGGCCGACGTGCCGGTGTTCATCGCCACGCCGACATCGGCCTGGGCGAGCGCAGGGGCGTCGTTGGTGCCGTCGCCGGTCATTGCGACGAGCTTGCCGCCGGCCTGCTCTCGTTTGATCAGGGCCATCTTGTCTTCGGGCGTGGCCTCGGCGAGGAAGTCGTCGACGCCCGCCTCCTCGGCGATCGACCGGGCGGTCCGCGGATTGTCACCGGTGATCATGATGGTGCGGATGCCCATCCGGCGCATCTCGTCGAACCGCTCACGCATGCCCTGCTTGACGACGTCCTTGAGCTGGATCACGCCCAGGACGCGGGCCGTGCCGCCATCGGTGGCCTCGGCAACGACCAGCGGGGTGCCGCCGGAAGCGGAGATGCCGTCCACGATCTCCCCGGTCTCCGCGGGCACGGTGCCACCAAGATCTCGCACCCAGGTGATCACCGCGCTGGCCGCTCCCTTGCGCACCTGCCGGTTCGGCCCCCCATCGATCGCATCGAGGTCGACCCCGGACATCCGGGTCTGGGCGGTGAACGCCACGAACCGGGCGTGGCTGAGCTCGCCGGGACTACGCTCCCGCAGGCCGTAGGTGTTCTTCGCGTGCACGACGATGGAGCGGCCCTCGGGGGTCTCATCCGCGAGCGAGGACAACTGGGCCACGCTGGCCAGGTCATTCTCCGACGTGCCGCCGACCGGGACGAAGGCCCGCGCCTCCCGGTTGCCAATGGTGATCGTCCCGGTCTTGTCGAGCAGGAGGGTGTTGACGTCGCCGGCGGCCTCGACGGCCCGGCCGGACATGGCCAGCACGTTGCGTTGGACCAGCCGGTCCATGCCGGCGATGCCGATCGCGGACAGCAACGCGCCGATCGTCGTCGGGATCAGGCAGGCCAGCAGCGACACCATCACGATCCCGGACAGGCCGTCGCCGTTCAGCGCGCTGGTGTCCGGCACGCCCGGCAGCTGCGCCTTCGAGAAAATCGCCAACGGCTGCAGGGTCGCGACAGCGAGCAGGAAGGTGAGCGCCAGGGCGGCCAGCAGGATGTTCAGCGCGATCTCGTTCGGGGTCTTCTGCCGATTCGCCCCCTCCACCAGCGCGATCATCCGGTCGATGAAGCTCTCGCCCGGTTTCTGAGTGATCCGCACGACGATCCGGTCCGACAGCACCCGGGTGCCGCCGGTCACCGAACTGCGGTCACCGCCGGACTCCCGGATCACCGGCGCGGACTCGCCGGTGATGGCCGACTCGTCGACGCTGGCAATCCCCTCGATGACGTCGCCGTCCCCGGGGATGAACTGACCCGCCTCGACGACGACGGTGTCGCCCTGCCGCAGCCGCGGCGCGGGCACCTCCTCGAGCCGGCCGTCGTCGCGCAGCCGGTGGGCGATCGTGTCAGTCTTGGTGCGGCGTAGCGCGTCCGCCTGGGCCTTGCCGCGGCCCTCCGCAACCGCTTCGGCGAGGTTGGCGAACAACACGGTCAGCCAGAGCCAGACCGTGATCAGCCAGCTGAACGCGGTCTCGTCCCGAATCGCCAGGACAGTAGTGAACACCGCGCCGATCTCCACGATGAACATCACCGGGTTGCGCCACAGCGTGCGCGGGTCGAGCTTGCGCAGCGCGTCCGGCGTCGACCGCAGGAGCATCGTCGGGTCGAGCAGCCCCCCCTGTACCCGCCGGGGAGCCGGCGGCGGGGTCGGCGCGGGCGCCGGAACCGGCGTACCCGCAATGGTCGAGGTGGACATCTAGTGCAGACCCTCCGCGAGCGGCCCGAGCGCGAGCGCCGGGAAGAAGGTGAGAGCGACGATGATCACGGTGACGCCGACGAGCATCCCCACGAACTGCGGGCGATGGGTCGGCAGCGTCCCCGCGGTTTCCGGCACCGGCTGCTGTTTCGCAAACGATCCGGCCAGCCCCAACACGAAGACCATCGGCAGGAAGCGGCCGAAGGCCATCGCGAGGCCGAGCGCGGTGTTATACCAGTCGGTGTTCACCGTGATGCCGGCGAACGCCGAGCCGTTGTTGTTCGCCGCCGAGGTGAAGGCGTAGAGCACCTCGGACAGGCCGTGCGGCCCGCTGTTGAGCATCCCCGCCCGTTCCCCCGGCAGCGCCATCGCCAGGCCGGTGCCGACCAGCACGATGACCGGCATCGTGAGGAAATACAGCGAGGCGAACTTGATCTCTCGACTGCCGATCTTCTTGCCCAGGTACTCCGGCGTTCGTCCGATCATCAAACCCGCGACGAACACCGTGATCACCGCGAGGACCAGGATCCCGTAGAGTCCCGATCCGGTGCCGCCGGGCGCGACCTCGCCGAGCATCATGTTGAACAGCAGCGTCGCGCCACCCAGGCTGGTGTACGAGTCATGGAACGAGTCGACGGACCCGGTCGACGTCAGCGTCGTGGCCGTGGCGAACAGCGCCGAGTCCGGCACACCGAACCGGGTCTCCGTACCCTCCCGGGCCGCCCCGACGGCTGTCGGCACCGTGCCGTGGTGGATCGCCTGGAACACCTCGTTGGCTCCCAGACTGCCCACCGCCAGCACCGCCATCACCGCGACGATCGCCAGCCCCTGCCGGGTGCTGCCGACCATCTTGCCGAACGTCCGCGGCAACGCGAACCCGATCGACAGCAGCAGGTAGATCTCGAACCAGTTCGTCCAGGAGGTCGGGTTCTCGAACGGATGCGAGGAGTTGGCGTTGTAGAAGCCGCCGCCGTTGGTGCCGAAGTCCTTGATGGCCTCCTGGCTGGCGACCGGACCCCCGGTGACCGCCTGCTCCCCCCCGGCCAGGGTGGGGACCGTGGTGTTCCCGTGGAAGTTCTGGATCGCGCCGCCGGCGATCAGCACGATCGCCGCGAGCGCGCAGACCGGCAGCAGGATCCGCACGACGGTGCGGACCAGGTCCACCCAGAAGTTGCCCAGCTGGTCGGTCTTCTTCCGGGCGAAGCCGCGCACCACCGCGATCGCCACCGCGATACCTACCGCGGCGGACACGAAGTTCTGCACCGCCAGGCCGGACATCTGGACCAGATGGCCCATCGTCGACTCACCCGAATAGGCCTGCCAGTTCGTGTTCGTGGTGAAACTGACCGCCGTGTTCCACGCCAGGTCCGGCTTGACCGCCGGCAGGCCCAGCGCCAGCCACAGGTGGTTCTGCACCCGCTGGAACAGGTACAGGAACAGCACCGAGACGAGCGAGAACGCCAGCACGCTGCGGGCATACACCGACCAGCGCTGCTCGGCGCCCGGATCCACCCCGATCAGCCGGTAGATACCGCGTTCCACCCGCAGGTGCTTCCCGCTCGTATGCACCCGGGCCATATAGTCGCCGAATGGCCGGTAAGTCAGGGTAAGAGCCAGCACCATCGAGACGATGAAGATGACGCCCGCGGCGTTCGTGCCCATCTAGAACCGCTCCGGGAACAGCAGAGCCGCCACGAGGAAGATCGCGAGGGCTACGGCAAGGATCAGGCCGGCGATGTTCTCCACGCTCACAGCTTCTCCACTGCCTTGAGGGTTAGCCCGAGTACCGCGAACACCGCAAGGGTCAGCAGCACGAAGACAACGTCACGCACGGAACTCCTGCCTTCTACTTTGGATGAGATCGGAATAAATGCGCCGCCCTGGCTGGCGTCCTGGCCTGATGGCAGCTGCCAGTATCTAGCCCTTGCCGCCAGCGGACCAGCGAAGCTAACGGTCCAATGACGCCCAATCCCGAAAATTCAACACGGTGCTCACACGGCATCCGGCCCGGACGAGATCCGCACCCGCGCAAAACCCGGTGTGCGCAACCCGGATGAGACGCAGAACACCTCTCGGTGGTCCACGGACGGCCGCCCGGGCGGGGAGCAGGCCGGTCCGCCCCGTCTTGTCCAGGTGATCCCCGCGAAGGGTGTCCTGGCGCTGGGGTGTCCTGGCGCTACTGTGCGTGCTAATGAGGCGTGGTGGTTACGGCTGGTAGCGGTAGCCCAGGCCCGGTTCGGTGGTCAGGTAGCGGGGTCGGGCCGGGTCGGGTTCGAGCTTGCGACGCAGTTTGTTGATGTAGAGGCGGAGCGAGGAGCTGTCGTCCGCCACGCCGGGACCCCAGACCTGGCTGATCAGCTGCTGATGGCTGATGAGCTTCCCGGGGTGGCGTACCAGTGCTTCCAGCAGCCGCCATTCCGTCGGGGTGAGGCGTAGACCGTCCGGCTTGTCCTCTCCACCGGTCGCGGATGGACCCTCACGACCGCTGCCCGCGCCCGCGCCCGCGCCCGCGCCCGCGCCCGCGCCCGCGTCGGCGTCGGCGTCGGCGCTGTCTCGTGGGCTGATTCGCTTTTCCCCGAGGTCGATCCGGTACCGGCCGAGGTCGACAACGGTCACCGGTTCCGCGCTGGCGGCGCGGCGGGTCACGGCCCGGATCCGGGCCAGCAGCTCGTCGATCGAGAACGGCTTCGTGACGTAGTCGTCGGCGCCGGCGTCGAGCGCGGCCACCTTGTCGTGACCCGAGGCGCGACCGGACAACACGATGATGGGAACCCCGGTCCAACCCCGTAGCCCCTGGATAACCTCAACGCCGTCCATGTCGGGCAAGCCAAGATCCAGAATGACCAGGTCGGGTGGGCACGACGCCGCCTCCGACAGCGCGTGCCGGCCGTCCACCGCTGTGCGTACCTCGAACCCCCGAGCGCGCAGGGTGATCCGCATGGTCCGCAGCAGCCGCGGTTCGTCCTCCACGAACAGAAGACGGGTCATATCCGCCCCGTCCCCTCCAGCCACCTCCGGACCGGCAGCGCCTCCTACCCTGGCATCATCCCTCATCCTCGCCCCCTGCGCCTTCGCCCCTCCGGATCAGAAGAGGGTCAGAGGCTCGGTCGGTATCGGCTGAGGCAGTGCAGCGAGTTCAAGCACACGTACCCGTACGTCATCGTGGAAGCAGCGGGCGAGTAGTAGCGCGTCGGCGCTGTCCGGGGTGTGAATAAATACGGTGGGTGATCGGCCCTCGCGCAACCACTCGACGGCAGTGTCAATCCAACGCTGCCAGGAAGGCGCGCAACGCTTCGTCGACGCCCGTCAGGCGTAAACATTCACGTAGATTCGTG
>NZ_CDWRCL010000110.1:0-12506 GCF_977927575.1 Frankia sp. CcCS3 | reverse complement strand
CGACTCGCTCGCCGCGCGGCTGCAGGCCGCGCCGCCGATCGGCGCGCGGGAGCCGGTCGGCCGCGCGATCGCCGAGCTCGCCGCGCCCGAGGGCCACCTGGCCGTGCTGTCCGCAGTGCCACTCGGCACGCTGCGTGAGCTCAGCGGGCTGACCGCCGCCGCCGACCCGGGACTCGACGAGGAGTGGCTGCCGGTCGTCGCGGCGGTCCGGCCGCATGTCGCCCGGCTGGAGGCCGTGCAGCTCGCCGCGCTCGTCGGGGATGCACCGTCCCTGGCACCGACCTCGAGCGCGCCGGGCGACCACTGGCGTACGGCGGCGCTGGCCGACCTGCGGGCCTCGCGGACCGCGCCGGGCGGGAATCCGCGTGCGGCGCTGCCGCGGTTCATCGCCGGATACGGGCTCGGGGACGTGTGGTCGGCACAGCCCGACGTGCTGGTGGCAACCGGGCTCGTGGACAGCTGGAGTGAGTCGGTGCCGCGGTCCCGGCAAACCACGACGGCCGCGTTCGGGTTCAACGCACCGGCCGCGAGGCCGCCGCAGGCGATCCTGCTGGCGGTGCCGCCCGATCTCTCGGCGTCGTACGGGGTGGGGGCCACGACCGAGGGGCTCGTCGCGGTGCTCGCGGACACCCGGCTGCTCGCGCACGCGCGGGCCGGGCGGCCCGAGCACCTCGGCGGGCTGCAGGCTGCGGTGCCGACAGTCCTGCTCGAGGGCACAGGGCAGACCGGGTTCAAGGTTGAGGGGACGTCGTTCTGATGGCCGACCGCTACGACGTCCACCGCCGGATCGAGCCCGACCCGACCCGGCGCTCGCTGGCCGCCGGCTTCGCCGCGGGCGTGCACGACCCGGTGTGGTTCCTGTCCCGGCAGTGGCAGATGGGCGAGCACCAGGGCGAGAACGCGACCACGCCGGTGCTCGTGACGTTCTCGGCGTCGTCGTCGCCGGTGCAGCCCGCGCCGGACGACCCGGCCGGCGACCCGACGGTGGTGCCGGCCGAGGCGCTCGTCGAGTCCGAAACGGACAGCTGGTGGACTCTGGGACGGCGGGTGCGAGTGGGTGCTGCGCTGGACCTCGACCCGTCTACTGTGGACCCTGCCTACCTGCTGGTGGATCCGCCGCCGCCGTATGAGGGGCTGGCCGGTGCGCTCGACGGGCTCGCCGCCTGGCGGGATCCCGAGCCGCTGGGGCTCACCGCGACGGACTTCGCTGGGATTCCCGGTGTGCCGCCGTTGCGGTGGGACCCGGCGGAGCTGGTCTACACGGCCGAGTTCCCGGTAGGGGACACGACGCTCGCGCTGCCGCGGCACCGAGGCGGGCGGGTCGACTGGTTCTCCGGCTCCGGCGCAGGGCCGGTGTCGCTCGCCGCGGCGGCCGAACGGCGGGCGTACCCGGTGGCGTTGCACTACCCCGGCGCGCCGAACAGCCGGTGGTGGGAGATTGAGGACGCGGCGGTCGACATCGGCGGCTACCCGCCGGACAGCAGCCACGTCGCGACCACGCTGCTGCTGGAGCTGATTTCGACGCACGGCGACGACTGGTTCCTGTTCCCCGTCGATGCGGCCGCCGGGTCCGTGCTCACGCTGCCCTCGGTGGTTGTGACCGACTCGTTCGGTGACTCGTACGCGGTGGCGCCGCCGCCAGACTGGTACCTGTTCCGGACCTCCGGGCTCTCGCCGTCCTCACTGGTCGTGTGGCTGCGGGCGGTCACGCCCGTCGAGGAGGTACTGCTGGGCCTGGACGAGTACGCGAACCTGCTGTGGGCGGTCGAGCGGCGGCTCGACGGCCACGCGGTGCCGGCGCAGCCGCCGGCGTCCGTGCTGCCGCACGTGGAGCCCGCGTCCTACGTTTACGCCGCCGGGCGGGACGCGGCCGTGCACTGGCACCCGTACGAGGTCGACGACCGGCGCCGCTTCGTGCAGCGCCGGCTGGCCGACCCGTCCGGTCCCGACCCGGTCCTGTTGCCGGCGGCCGCAGCCGAGGTACTGCGCGTCCGCGGTCCCGGCGGCGAGACCGTCCATGAGATCGAGCCAGCCACGATCCCGTCGATCGGCGTCACGCTGACCCGCCGCCGCCGGTTGGCGCGCGACACGTCCGGCGCCCCGATCCTCTGGTCCCAGCGCCAGCGCACCCCGTTCCTCCGCCCACCCACGAGAGCGACCCGCTTCGACGTCCTGGCCGAGGACGCCCCGCCAGGCTAGAAGGCTTGGGCGGGCGAAGCCGCGAAGGATGGGTCAAGTTCTGGGTAGGCGGGTCAGGCTGCGAGGCCGGCGTGCTGGATGAGCTGGTCGACGGCTTTCTGGTAGGTGTCAGCTGCTTTGCGTAGTGGCGGTGGGTCGGAGCCTGTCAATCCCGGTGAGACATCAGGCGGCTTGGTCTGTGGGTAGCGTCTCCTCGGTCTCGATGATCGCTGGGGGCTGGTTGATCCATTATGGCCACGGCCGCGACGAGACCCGCGGTATCAAGGCCGCCACCGTCGCCCACCTCGACTTCCCGCACGCGGCCCAGGCGATCCGTATCCACCGCTGGCGCCGGGTGAAAGGCAGGCCGGCGACCCGCGAGACCGCCTACGGGATCACCAGCCTTACCTTCGAGCAGGCGCCGGCCGCATTACTCGCGCTGTTCGCCCGCCAGCACTGGCACATCGACATCTGTTCATCAGACTGCACCTGTGAGTAGCCAAGAACCCGATCAGGGGCCGACAATCGGGCGTGAGGGGCTGCTGCGGCTGGTCGAGGTGGTTGAGCGGTTGCAGGCCCGTGGCCGGCAAGGAGGTGGGGCACCATGGACGGCGGAGACGACGGGCGCCCCAGATCCAGGCAGAGCCGGATGTGGCGAGTCTGTGGACGGGGCTGCCGGTGGCCAATCGCCGGACGGCGGTGTACTGGCTGGCGCTGATCGCTCGCAAGAGTCTGCCGTCGCGGAGCGAGGCGGCGAACCAGCAGGCCCCGGCGGCACCGAGCTCGGAGAGTGACCGGTGACCACGGTGATGCCGTGGGAGCGGTCGGGCGGCAAGGTGACCTGTCGCCATACCGACCGGCCGGCGGTGGTGTATGTGCGCCAGTCCACCCGCGGGCAGGTGCTGGGGCACGGTGAGTCGACGCGGTTGCAGTACGCGTTGGTGGACCGGGCCGTGGCGCTGGGCTGGACGGCGTCGCGGGTCCAGGTGATCGACGATGACCTGGGCAGGTCCGGGGCGAGCGCGGTCGACCGGGCGGGGTTCCAGCGGCTGGTAGCCGAAATCTCTTTGGGGCACGTCGGGCTGGTACTGGGCACGGAGATGTCGCGTCTGGCACGCTCGGGGAAGGACTGGTACCAGCTGATCGAGTTGTGCGCGCTCGGTGGTGCGCTGCTGGCGGACGTCGATGGCGTGTACGACCCGGCCGAGTACAACGACCGGTTGCTGCTGGGGTTGAAAGGGACGATGTCCGAGGCCGAGCTGTATCTGATCAATCAGCGGATGCAGGCCGGGCGGGTGAACAAGGCCCGCCGCGGCGAGTTGGCCATCGCGCTGCCGGTGGGGTATTGGCGTCGTCCGTCGGGCGAGGCGGTGCTGGACCCGGATGAGCAGGTGCAGTCCGTGGTGCGTCTCTGGTCTTCGCGAAGTTCGCCGAGCTCGGTTCGATCCAGGGCGTGATGCGTTTCCTGGTCGAACACGGCATCCAGATCGGGATCCGGGCCCGCTCGGGCTCCGACAGGGGCGAGCTGGTGTGGAAACGGCCAGCCCGCGCCACCCTGACCTGCATGCTCGGCAGCCCGATCTATGCCGGGGTCTACGTGTATGGGCGGCGGCGGGTCGATCCTTCCCGCCGCCGCCCCGGGCATCCCAAGGCCGGGCTGCGGCGGATGGAGCGCGCCGAGTGGCTGGCCTGGATCGAGGACGCGTTGCCCGCCTACATCACCGTGGCGCAGTACGAGGCCAACCAAGCCCGCCTGGCCGCGAACCAGCCACACGCCGACGTGCCCGGCGCGGTGCGCTACGGCCCGGCGCTGCTGGCGGGGCTGCTGCGCTGCGGCCGATGCCGCCGCCGGATGACGGTGGCCTATCACATCGACGCCGGTAAACCCCGCACCAGCTACAACTGCACCGGAGCCCGCGCCGACTACGGCGGCCCGCACTGTCAGCACCTCAGCGGCCGCTGTCTGGACACCTTCATCACCGCCCGGCTGCTGGCCGCGCTGACCCCGGCCGCCGCACAGGTCAGCATCGCCGCAGCCGAACAGCTCCATGCCGACCGGGCCGCGCTGAACAAGATCTGGACCCAGCGGCTGGAACGTGCCCAGCAGGCCGTGGACCACGCCCGCCGCTGCTATCAGCTGGCCGAGCCCGAGAACCGCCTGGTGGTCCGCCAGCTGGAAGCCGACTGGGAACAAGCCCTGGCCCACCACCGGCAGCTCACCGAGGACTGGCACCGCTTCCAGCACACCGCCCCCGTGCCCTTGACCGCCCCTGACAAGCAGGCCATCGCCGCCGCGGCAGCCGACCTGCCCACCCTCTGGAACGCACCGACCACCGACAACGCCGACCGCAAGCAGATCATCCGCGCCGTCATCGACGAAATCATCGTCACCGTCCGTGGCCGCAGCGAACTGGTCGACGTCACCATCTGCTGGGCCGGCGGGATGACCACCACCGGGGTGCTCCGCCGCCTCCTCCAACGCTTCGAAGACCTCAGCTACTACCCCCAGCTCACCGCCCGCGTGATCGAGCTCGCCCGCCGCGGCCTGGATCCTCGCCAGATCGCCGATCAGCTCAACACCGACGGTTTCCGCCCCGCCCGCGATGACGGCCCGATCCGCTGGCGACTGGTCGACCAGGTCCTGCGCCGCGCCGGACACCCGATCACCCACCACCACCGGCCACTGCCCGTCCACCCCGACGAGGCACCCGGCGCACACGAGTGGTGGCTCGCGGATCTAGCCGCCCACCTCGGCGTCACCACCGGAACCATCCACCGCTGGCGCCAGCAAGGCCGCATCCGCGGACGCCAGGAGACCCGCCATCCACACCGCTGGATCCTGCACGCCAACCCCATCAAGATCACCGAGCTGGCCGCCTACCTGAACAAGATCCGAGGCCGAACCACCCGCGTCCACCCCCGCTTCGCGGGCGGCCATCCCCCGACAGTTGAGCACCACAGGTGCACCCTGCTTGACAGTTCGAGGGCTGCCAGCATTACGTCCGCGATGTCACTTTCGGTGAGGATGCTTCCACCGGCAGGACCGGCCGGGCCCCCGCAGCCCTCGCGATCTTCCGAGGTGCTGTGATCACCGCGATCCGCGCCGCGGGCTACCGCTCTCCGCCACCGACCCCGGCGAGCAGATCCGCAGGCAGGTTGCCGGGGCAGTGGAGATCTACGGTCGCGCGGCTGGGCTGCTCGACGTGGTCCGCAGCGCGGCGGCGGCCGAGCTCGATCTCGCCGAGGTCTGGCAGACCAACATCGACCAACGCCGCGCCGTCCAACGAGCCTTGCCGCGGAACGCGTGTTCGACGCGGTGGTTCTTACTGTGGTGTGTCAGGTCCACGAGCTGGTCCGTCATGTTCGCCCCCTTCTGGGGGGTTTACTGGCGGGCGGCAATGCATCCCACGGGTGAACGGGCTGAGTGTCCGTCAACGGCCGGTCGGCGTGACGAGTTCGGAGCGGACGCCCGCGAGTTCGTCGAAGCCTGCCCTGGTGTCGGTGGTGAGCAGCACCCGACTGGTGGCGGCCGCGGTCGCCGCGATCGCCATGTCATATGCTGATCGCGGCCGGCCACTGGCCATCGCGGCCACGGCAAGACGCGCATGCACCCGCGCGACACCGAGCGTGTAGGGCTCGATCGGGAGACTCGACAGAATTGCCTCCACGCGGACGGCGCACGCCTGCCGGCGTGCCTCGTCCGCACGTTCGACACCGACGAGAAGCTCCATCGCGGTCACCGCGGCGATCGCGGCGTCGTCGAGCCCGAGGAGCGCGTCGACGTCAAGCGTGCCCCGTTCGAGCGCGATGAGCACCCCGGTGTCGAGGATTACGCGTCTCGCCATCCGCGCACCTCGCTACCGAATGCCACGTCCAGCTCGGCATGGGTCCGCTCCAACTCGTCTGCGAAGCCGACGTCAGCCGGGTTGTCGCGCAGTGCGGCCCTCAACCGGTCCGCCGACGTCTGCCGTTCCGGGACAAGCCGGCCGACCGGCACACCGTCGCGTGTGATGACCACTGTCTCGCCGTGCTCGACGGCGTCGAGGATGTTCGCGAAGCTGCGTGCCGCCTGGGTAGCAGTCACCGTGACCATGATTACATACTATCTGATCTGAGAGCGCAGGCTCGTTCGGTGGCGCAGCGGGCGGCCGGACCCACCAGAGGTGCGGAACGTGTGTTCGATTCGATGGGCGAGGTTGCCGGCTGGGTGCTCACGGGGCATCGCCCCTGGTCGGGAGCCTTGTGGGGACCGGTCGGACGGTGATCTCAGGTCCCTGGGCCAAGATCAGGCGGTTCTTATTGTGACACGTTAGGTCCACCACGGCTGACCTGTTGGTATTACCGGCAGTGACGCCCTCTTTGATCGTTATGTAGCCAACCGTGTAGCCCAGCCGCTACGAGCGTTCGTCGGAGTCGCCCGAGTCCGGCCGGTCGTCTGGCTCGCCGCCTTGGCTGTCCGCGTCATCGTCAGACGCCGTCATCAGCTTGTCCATCGCGTCGGACGCGGCGCGCAGGCGATCCGGGAGGGCATGACCGTAGCGATCCATGGTCATGCGCATGGTGGCGTGGCCGAGGATCTCCATGACGGTGCGGGGTTCGACGCCGGCTGCCAGGAGAAAGCTTGCGCAGGCGTGGTGGAAGTCGTGGAGCCGAAGCGTGGGAAGGCTCGCCCGCCCGCGCAGCTGCTGGACGCGGCGCGTCACGTTGCGCGGCTCCATCAGCGTGCCGACCGTGGACGCGAAGACGAGACCGTTCTCCTTCCAGGCCGTATCCGCGTCCGCGCACTCCTGCTCTTGATGCTTCTGGTGCCGCCGGAGCGCCTCGACCGTCGTTGCCGGAATCGGTACCGGGCGCCGCGAGCCCCGCGTCTTCGTCTCGACCAGGCGGAGCGTGTCGGAAACGCGCTGCGCCGAGCGGACGACGCGCAGCGTCCCCGCGTCGAGGTCGACATCGTCCCAGCGGAGGCCAAGCAGTTCGCCACGGCGTAGGCCCATCGTCAGCGCGACCACGAACAGCGATTCGAGCCGATCGCCGGCCCCGACGTCGAGGAATCGGCGCGCCTGCTCCACCGTCAGCTCCCGCGGTTCCGCGTCGCCCAGCTTGGGAGCCTGGACCGACTTCGCGACGTTGCGGCTCACCAGGTCCATCCGTTCCGCGTCGGTGAGCACCGCCCGCAGGACGGCGTGAACCTTGGCCAGGCTCGCCGGCTTCATCGAGTCCCGGCGAGCAGCATGCAGCCGGCGGACGTCAGCTGGGGTGAGCTTGTCCAGCCTGACCTTGCCGAGGACCGGCACGATGTGCCCGTCGATCGCGTACCGGTAGCGCGTCAGCGTCGACGGCCGCGTACCGTCGTGCGCCTTGATCTCGTCAAGCCAGTAGGCCATCCACTGCGCGACCGTCTGTGGCTTCGCGGCGAGGTCCTGGCCCTTGTCGGCCGCTTTGCGCAGCTCCGCCATCTTGTCGCGGGCTTCCTTCTGCGTCCGGGCGTAGACCGTCAGGCGACGCCGCTTGCCGTCGATCCACCCGAGGTCGACGACACCGACCCAGCGGTTGTCGCTGGCCCGCTGGTAGAGCCCACCCTCGCCGTGCGCGCGTCGACTCTTCTTCTGGTCCGCCGCCGTCTGGTTGTCCGGGTCGTTCTTCTTCTCGGCCATCAGTCGGCGTCCAGGGGGTTTCCGTCAGGCCATTCGATGTTGTCGCACCACGCGCAGCCGTAGCGGCTGTCGCCCATGTCGCAGGCGAACTTGGTCTCCCCCTCGGGCTGCGGGTAGAGCCGACCCTGTTCCGCGCGGGCACGGTCGAGATGTTCCCGGAGAGCCTGTTGCAGGCTCATCGTCGGGTGTCCGTAGTGGTCAGTGGGCATGGCGAAGAAAGCTTCTTGCCGGAAGAAAAACGGGAAGAGTCACGCGGGCCGCGGGTGGCGTCGCCCGGTGCAGGTGGGTGTTCCGTTCTCTGGCGCGGGGATGGTCTGCCGGGGCGCCGCCCGCGTCCAGGGCGCTACGCGTCGCTACGCGATCGGCCTTCGGCCGACCCTGGACACGTCCGACACCCCGACAGCTTCAAGCGCCACCAGAGAACGGAAGAAAAATGGGGGAGGAGCAGGCAGAACAGCCGCTACGGGCGGGTAGCCCTTGCCGCCGCCGGCCCCGCCGAGGGGTTCACGGACGCCGGAAGCGCCGCCGAATCCCCGGGCACCTGCCGAAAGACGAGCACCGCGTTCACGTCGCCGAAGTGCTCCGTGAAGAACGCATCCGCGGGCAGCGTGCCGAGGATCGCCATCAGGTCGCCGACATCGGCCCCGGGACGGATCGTCAGCACGAGCTCCCCAGTAACCCGGGTGCGCATCGCGATCAGAGGGGACTCGCCATCACCAGGGGTCCGCCACGCGCCGAAGCCACCAGACGAGAAAATGGGCATGGGTCTCAACTCCTGTGCAGTCAGGATTGGGATCAAGGTTCCGGTTGGTGTTGGCGCACTCACCGGAACCGCTACTGCCTACAGTAGGCATGAGGTAATGGCTCGTCAAGCTATGATGTGCCCATGTCGACGATCAAGCTCATGGGTGCGGCGGAGATCGCCCAGATGCTGAACGTGAGTCCGTCGCGGGTTCATCAGATCCTCCGCGACGATCCGGCCTTCCCCGATCCGGTGGCCGTTCTGAGCATGGGGAAGGTCTGGAACGCCGAGGACATCGAGCGATGGCACGCCGCGCGCCAGGCGCCACGACCAGCCAAGGGCCAGGGCCGGACGGATCAGTGGACGTTGGATGACCTGCACCAGGCGCTTGATCGCTATGAACAGATACTCGTGTCCAGCGGACGGACGCCGAGCACGATTCAGACGTACGTGGACCGCCCCCGACGATTCCTCCGGTGGCTCGCAGGCGACTACGACCCCCTGAGTAGCTGACGGCAACCACTCTCGGGGACGCAGCCACCCCCCGACCTGGCACGGGCATCGGTCAGGCAGCCTGCCCCTCGTCGAGGCCCCGCAGCCGCCGGACGAACGCATCGAGCGCCGCCCGCGGGATGCGCCGTGACCGGCCGATCCGCACCGATTCCAGGTCGCCCGCGGCGAGCAGTTCATACACGGTGCTCCGGCCGACCGCGAGGATCTCCGCGGCCTCAGCCGGGGTGAGCAACAGCTTGGTCATCCATACCTTCCGGACCATCGCGACGGCGGATCAGGCAGCGTTCGCGGTCACCGGTGGGCCGGTTGCCGGAAGCCCGCCGGAGGCCGGACGCCGATCCCGGTCGAGTTGGGCACGCCAGGCGTGGCGTTGCGCGACTGCCTGGAGAAGCAGGTGTTCGCGTCGAGGTGCGTCCGGATCGCCGGGACGGAGCAGCGTCCATATCGTCCGGGCCGGATCATGCTCGCCGACCGGACCGCTTCCGGTCTGCCCGAGCGATTCGAGCTGCGCCTGGACCCAGGCGAGCCGATCGGTCCGATGATCGGCCAGCGTCTTGCCGGACCAACGCCGCGAGACGAGCACCCGCCGGCCGCCGAACCCGAGGGTCTCCCGCCGGTGCGCCTTCCCCCGACACCGGCCCGGGACGAGGCCCGGTTTCGGGTTGCGCGGCTGGACGCCGTAGCGCAGCCAGTTCCCGCAGGTGGACGAGCACGGTTCGTACCGCAGCGCGTCCGCGAGCCGTTCGACGTGGCGCCGCTGAGCGTCGGTCGTGGCAGCGTGGCAGGCGTCGAGGCTTTTCACGAGGTACTTGGTCAGGTAGCCGATCATCCGGCCGGTGTGCGCCGAGTTCGCCGTCACTCCGTCTGCCCGGAGTTGGGGACCGAAGCGGACGACGTGCGCGGGTTCGTCGTTCTCGCCGATCGCGTCGAGTGCCTCGTCCCATGTCGGCAGCGGCGCGCCGGTGGCCGGGTCACGGTAGCCGCCGGCCGCCTCGTCCCACACCGGTGGTCGGTCGTCGCCGTAGGCCGGCCGGTCACACGACGGCCACCACACCTGCTGATAGCTCGCCGCCGCCACCTGACGCAGCACCACCCTCGGGATCGTGCCCCGGATCGCCGCGTGCAGGTGCGGGGCGAGCCGCCGTTGCGGTTCGAGCGCGGCGAAGTACTGCACATCCCAGCCCACGGCTCGGCGGAGGTTCTGCCAGAACCGGTCGATCAGCTTCGGGAAGTGGATCGCGTCCCGCGCCGCCCGCTGGTAGTCGTAGGAGTCCGGATCGACCGGGGTGCCGTCGGAGGTCACCCGCCCGTAGGTGTCGCAGGTCAGCGTCAGGAACATCGACGGCCGCCACACCGTCCCGTCCGCCGCCTCGTACGTCCGCCCGACGGTCCGCCGGTCGACGGGCAGCCGGGGCAGGTCTGGTGCGTCCTGCCGACGGCGGGTCGAGCGGACCCGTCGAGGACGCTCCCGATCCTCCGGAGGCGCCCGCCCCCGCCCGCCCAGTGCATTGAGTTCCTCGTCTACTTGGCCGATGAGTTCGTCGATCTCGGCCACGCCGGCCGCGTCCCCGGCACGGTCGGCATCGCGGCGGAACGCCTCCAGGTCCGCGCGGAAACCGGCAAGAACCTTCGCATCGTCGGACGGAGGATCCGGGTCGGGAACCGGTTCGTCCTCCAGATGCCACCCCGCCTTGCACTGCGCCATCCGCAGCCGCCGCGCCCGCTCCGCACACGACGGGCACTTGCTCGCCAGGGTGGCGCCGCACGGCACCGGGACGATCTCTGTTTCACCGGTGTGGAGGTTCGTCCGCCGCATCGCCATCGGCCGCACACACACCCCGTTCTCCAGAGCGACGGCTTCGACGACCTGGCGGGCCAGCGGCAGACGCATCCGCGCGGCCCGGGAACCGGGGCGATCATCACGATCGTCACGGCCGGGAGCGTCGAGGGTGGTCGGGGAGGTTGGGGTCACGCAACCTCCCCGAGGTCGAACAGATCGCCGGGATCGGCCAGGCTGTCGCCGTTCTGGTGGGGGTTCAGGTCGGGAACCCAGCCGCCGTCTGCGGAGCGCCGGTAGGAGATCACCGTCCGGTTGATCTCGGCGTCGTTGACGAAGGCAGCCCGGACCCGGACCGGTTCGGGCTGTCCCTCATGCAGCACATAGCCGACACCGGGCAGCGAGACCGGGATCTCGTCCGCCCGCGCCCCACGGTCCCGGGCGCCGGAGCCGAGCACGAGATCCGCCTGTTCCGGTTCGGTCATCCGCAGCGCGACCCGGACCGGGAACAGATCCCGGAACGGAAGCACTTCCTTGCGCGGGTCCTGGACCGCCGCCAGGACCACGACCCCGGGTGCCCGGCCCTGGGAGAGTAGCAGCGGGAGCGCCGCGCCGATCCGCTTCTTGACGTCCCGATCCGTGACGTAGGCGGTCAACGAGGCGATTTCGTCGACCACGATGACGATCAGCGGCTCGCTGGTCGTCGGGGTGTGCAGCCGGGTTCGGCCCCGCAGCCGTTCCGTGCGTTCCTGCATCACGCCCACCGCGTCGTCGAGCAGGTCAGCGATCGTCTCCGTGGTGGTGGCGAACCGGGCGAACAGCGGTTCTCCGAAGGCGAGTTCCATGCCGCCCTTGGGGTCGCATACCCACAGCTCCACGAGCCCCGCCCGCACCGCCGGGCCGAGACCGCGGATGATCGACCACAGCACCGAGCCCTTACCGGCCCCGGTGGCACCAGCGACGAGCAGATGCGTGCCGCGGACGGGCAGCGTCCACGGTTCTCCGTCTTCCTGCCGGCCGACCGGGACCGCGCCTAGGCCCGCGACGAGCAGGTCAGGCACAGTCCCGGCATCCTCCGATCGGCCGCCGTCCGAGCCGTCGGGACGCGGCGTGTCGAGGTCAGCAGGGGTAACCGGGGTGGTCAGGGTGTCCCGCCGGTGGAAGTACAGCCGGATGAACCGGTGCTGCTCCGCCTGGACCTGGCAGCGCCGAGCCCGGAACACGTGCCGCAGCGATTCGGCCTGCTCCGCCCACTGCTCCGGGGTCTGACCGGGCAGCAGTTCTACCCGCAGGACGTCCACGGCCCGAGTCGAGCGGATCCCGCGGATCCGGGGGAAGTACTCGTCAAAGGTCACCTCGTCTCCGGTGGACGCCGGCATGCGGATCGCCAGGTCGGTGTGCACCATCGCCGGCCGCCACCGCCACCGGTACACGAACGCCAGCCGGGCACGGCCCCAGACCCACCGGGCCAGCCACTGGAACGAACGAGCGTGCAGCCGACGCCACGCCACGGCGACGAGCACCAGGCCGACGAGCAGGCACAGCAGGCCGAGGGGGCCGAACCGGTGCCAGAACAGCGCCAGCCCGACCGTGGCCGGCACGGCGACCCGGTGGCGCCAGCACCAGCGCCCAGCCAACGCCA
>NZ_CDWRCL010000109.1:0-12551 GCF_977927575.1 Frankia sp. CcCS3 | reverse complement strand
AACCGTCACCCACAGCAAGATCGCTAAAGCAGGTGAATGTTTACCGCACGACGAACCCCTCCCGGTCCTCCTCGAGCGCGTCGTCCGACAGCTTCACCTCCGATACAAACGGTTCGGAGTTCGCGACGTGTGCGTCCAGCGAAAGCTTGGTCAGCTCGCGGTATTCTTTCGTCACCTCGTCGGCGGCGCGGTTGAAGGACAATATCGCTTGCTGGTATGTGACGGTCATCGTATGAGTCGTGTCGCTCACGAGCTTGTCTGGATTCGACCGGCCTTCGTCAGTGTCTGCCTTGCCATGGAACGCCGCCCGCTCCTCGCTCAGCGATACTTCGAGCTTGCGGCGGATCGGACGGGCTTTGAAATCGACGTCCTCGGCCAAGTCCTGCCGCCATTGCGCGCCTTTCTTCGTCAGGTTGTCGGCCTGCGCCATGGCGTCTTGCAGTTTCGCTTCCATCGCCTCGACGTCGTCGGTGCCTTCGAGGCCCGCCAACTGGGTGCGGAGTATCTCGGCCACGCGGTGGATCTCGGTGGTCATCGCGTCGATCGCCTCGTCGAGCTGGGCGGCGCCGCAGGTGGCACCCAAGCCGTTCCACATCTGGTCCTCGAGTGCCGGCAGCCCTGACTTCGCGAGCATTGCCTCGTCGCTCTTGGCCAGCGCCCGCCATTTGCGGTTCGCCGACACCGGCATGACGACGACGTCGGCCTCTGCGATGTTGGTCTCCTTGGCCACTCGTTCGCGGGCTGCGGCCACGACGGGTGCCGGGTCGGGCTTTTTGTCGATCATGGTGACCGCGGTGACGACCACGGGGCAGGCGCGGTACGCGTCCTCCCGGAGAAAGCGCAGTTCGCTGGCCGACAGCGGATCGGTGGCGGTACAGACGAACAGGATCGCGTCGGCCTCGGGCAGCACCTTGACGGTGGCGTCGCGGTGCGCGGGGTTGTCGGAACCGACACCAGGTGTGTCCGCGAGCACCAGCCCCGACGAGAGGATCTCGATCGGCGCGGTCATCGCCACCCGCTGGATGTTCTTGCGGTTGTCTGGATTGGCCTGCTCGGTAACGTACTCGCGCACCTCTCCGAGCGGCACAGGGATCGCTGGTCGGTCAGCGAAATAGACCGTCGCTCCCTCGGTGTCTCCCCACTCCAGGGTCACGACGACGCAGGTCGTGACGTCCACGTCCAGCGGGAACAGGCCGCTGCGTTCCACGATCGCATTGAGCAGGCTTGACTTGCCCCGCCGGAACTCGCCGCAGGTGACCACCTTGTATTGGCCCGACCGAAGCTTCTCCCATGCCCGGTCGAGCCGAGCCCGCCCGCCCTCCGACAGGTCGTCGCCGAGTAGGCCGACAACCTCCGGAAACATTGCGAGAACCTCAACGCGGAGGTCTTCCAGGTCACTCATCTTTCTCCCCGTTCGGCGCGGCTTCCCGGTCGGCAGGCCGCGGTGGCCGCCCGGCGGATCCGGCTCTCAGTGTTCGCCGCCGGGCTGGCCAGCCTCGTCGGCTTACCTGTAGACGACGACCGCCGCGGGCCGGAGGAGCTGGCCGCGCCAGGCGTAACCAGGGCGCACCGTCGCGGCGATCCATTCGGCCAGGTCCGCCTGCCCGGTAGTACGGGTGGCGACGATTTCATGTCGGTCGGGGTCGACCGGACCGTCGTCGGTGATACGGACCACGTCGTACTGGTCGAGCACCTTCGTCGCCTGCTCGCCCAACCATTCCATTATCGCGAGGTTCTCTTCGGCGGATCTCGGCTCTGGTTTGGTGAGATCAGCGAGTTGCTCCACGAGAGCGATGGTCTGGTCCACGACGGGATGCGGCTCGGCCGCCCAAGCTGGCTCCCGCGCCCGGCTTTCCCGACCGGCGTCGGCGCCGAGTTCCACGCTGGCCCGGCCCTGGCCGGCTTCGTCTCGGCCAGCCGAGTTCTGGCCGGGTGGGTCAGCGCTGGCCGGATCGAGGCTGACGGCGCCCGCGCTGTCCGCTGCGGGCTGGTCCGGTGCGCTGGCGAGGTCGGCGAGGTCGCGTTCGGCGGCCTCGAGCCGGTTTCGTAGGTCGGTGGTCCGCGCGCGTTCCTCGTCGAACGCGGCCCGCGTCTCGGCAAGCTCCGCTTCGGACGCGCGCAGTGCCGCCCGCGCGCCAGCGCCTGGAAGCAGGCGTGACAGCCTGATTCGCCGGCTCATCGGTTCGTTCTCCTCGGCGGGGGCGCGATGACTGGCATCACAGCCGCGGGCATTTACAGCTCCGTCGTCTCGAGCAGGCGCCGGGCGTCGGCGACCCGGTACGATAAGCGTTCGTAGCTGGCCAGGACTGTCCTCGCCGCGTTCGCGGTCGGCAGGTCGAGCAATGGCTGCGCGCACCTGCGCGCCCATGCGCCGATCCGCTCCTCGGCCCGCCGTGACATCGCCGCGGGTGACGCCTCCTCGCTCAGCCCGAGCCGGGCCGCGCAGCTGACACCATGTTCGCCAGTCACGGTGAGCAGGTCAACCGCTTCGCTGTCCGTCAGGGTCAGGACGCCCCGGTAGTAGTCCCGCAGCGCGGCGAGTTCGCGGAAGCCGTGAACGTCGCTGCGGGTTTGCTCGACCATCGCCGCCACAGCCGTGACCTCGGGCGACGGTGACCTCCCTGACCGTCCGGCCTCGGACCGACATCGGGTGACGGCGGTCTGGACTTCGCCGAGACCCCGGTCGAGCTTAATGAGCGCCGCGCGGTTACCGAAATGATCGACGATCAGCTTGCGGAGGCGGGCCACCCCACTGTCGACGACAAGCTGTGCCCGCACCTCCGCCTCCGTCATGTCGTCCCTGAGGTGGCGACAGGCGCGTAGCACCCCCCAGACGCCGAATTCGTTAACGAGCGTCGCCCGCCGATCCGCCGGCACGCCGACCTCGGGGAGGTCCTCGGTCGCGAATCGCCCCGCATCTTCTAGCAGGTCGCTAAGATCCTCGAGCCCAAGCTCGCGGTTGAGGTCGGCGAACACGTTGAACAGCTCGCTGCTCGCGGTCTGCGCGCCGCTCGCGACGATGCCGGCCACGGGGACGATCGTGTAGAAGTGTCGCTGCACCACCGGATCCCGCATCAGACGGTCGACGACCTGCCGGGCGCCGTCAGCCATCGGGTCGTAGGCCCATGGTGTGGGACTGCCGGGAAGGCCGGGCCCCGGCGGCCAGTACCGTTCGTCGCAGCGGCTCAGGACGCCAAACGCCTTGAGCGGGTTGACGTCCCGGCCGTCGGCGGCGCTCTCGCCCGCCGAGAAACGGTCCACGGCGATTAGGTCGGTTTCGCCGACCCCGCCACTGAACAGGAAGACGACGGCGTCGGCGCGGTCGACCTCGGCCGTGCTGTCGGCGTGCACGGCGCTTGCATCCCGGCCGGTCGCGCGTAGCACGTCGGTGACCTGGTCGGCGACCACCGGGTCTGTGATGCCGAGGTACCGCGCCGCGTTCGCGGAGTCGACACCGTGCAGACTCGCCAGACCTGGCGTGTCGACCAGCCGGAACGACCGGAGCAACTCGATCGGTGCACCGAACTCGATCTTGCGGATGTCGCGGAGCAGATGAAGGTCCGCCGCGGCGGTGACACTCAGCTTCGCCAACTGGTCAGCCGGGTAATCGACCACAGTGTTGTCGATTAGATGGATCCGCACGGAACGAGTCGGCGCGTGACCTAGCTCGACGACGTTGAAGGTCAATTCGAGCTGGCCGGTCGGCGCGACCTTCTCGCCGACGATCGCGTTGACGACGGTCGACTTGCCGCGCTTGATCTGGCCGGCGACGGCGACGCGCATCGGTTCCCGCTGGCGGTCGGCGCATCGCACCAACGCCTGGGCCAGCTCGAACGTCGCCCGGTCATCGACAGGCAGGATGCTCGCGACTGAGCGGAACCGCTCGACGACGGCGGCGTTGGCCGCGGTCACGGCGGCGGTGCTTGCCCCGGTGCCTGCGTTCATTGCTGCCTGCTGCACGGTTCCCCCCGTTGACATCACGATTCTAGGTGAACGATGCTGCGTGGCGTGTCGGACCCCTGTGCCCAGAAAGAGCGGAACGTGTTGGAAAGATGACTATCGGGTCATGACTCGCCATGATGCACGTCCGTCCCACTGGGCATGCGGCACTGACATGGCACGTTCCGGTCGGCCCTGTGCCGGCGTGAGCGCGGCGCACTCTGCCAGCATGGGCCTGGTCGTGCTCCCTTCCCGAGTGCGGCCAACAACGCACCGGCCTGGCTGGGAGTCACCAACGGCGCTCTGTGAGGAGTCACGCCAGCGGCGGACAGGCTTCTGATCAGGCCAGCAGGTGGACCAGGCTGGTGCCCATGACAGCGACGGACGCGTCGTCGGGAGGGCACACGAACGCGGCCGGATCTCCTGCGAGTCACGTCGAGCCACAGGCCTCAACCTGACGGTCCTCATTCAGGAGCACCGACGCGACACTCACAGATCTCATAATCCGCAGGGTGACCGCGACACCCCCTGACTGAGCCGCCGCGATCTCGCCGTCCGACGGGCCGGCGCTGCATGAGCCTCAGAAAACGGACATGTGCAACCCGGGGGTGGTACCGATCGTCCTCACCCACGCCCGAGCCCTACTCGCCAGCACCCCCGAGGGCCGCACCGCCTACCTCGACGCGGATCTGCGCGACCCGGAGCGCATTCTGGCCGCCCCGGAACTGCGCGACACCCTCGATCTCACCTAGCCGATCGCCCTGTCCCTGATCGCGATCTTCCACTTCATCCCCGACTCCGACGACCCGCACGGCATTCTCCGTCGCTTCGTCGACGTGCTTCCGTCCGGCAGCTACCTCGTTCTCACCCACGGCACCGGCGACTTCGACCCCACGTTGCTGGTGGCGGCCGAGGCCTACCGGCAACGGGGGATTTCCACCCAGCTACGCAGCCGCGCCGAGGTCGAGCGTCTGTTCACCGGGCTGGAGCTGGTCGACCCGGGGGTGGAGGTGGCACACCGCTGGCGGCCCGATGACACCGTGCCCGCTGACCTGACCAACGCCCAGGTCAGCTGCTACGGCGCCATCGGGCGGAAAGCGTAGCCGGGCCGGCTCGCGCTTCGGGAATGGTCAGGCACGGTGGATCAGGATGTCGCCGTCGCCGGTACGGGCGCGCACCTCGACGGTCTCGTCGGTGGGCGCGGGGGCGTGGATGGCGGTCAGTTCGCTGTGCACACCGCCGCGTCCCGAGCGGACGTCCAGCAGGGCGGCGGTACCTTTCCGTACTCCCACTTCGAGCCGGCCGGAACCGGATACGAGCGCGACTGCGCCGCGCACCACTTCGCCGATCCGCACGCTGCCCGAGGCGGTCCTGGCCTCGACCCCCGCCAGCGCGCGGTCGACGGTGATGGCACCGGCGGCAGTGATCAGCCGCGCGTCCCCCGTCACCTCACCGATGGTGACGCCCCCGTTGGCCGTCTTGACTACCGCCGAGCCATCGATCTCGCGGATCCGGATCATGCCGTTCGAGGTCTTGATCTCGGCGTGCCCGGTCGTGCGGCCCACGGACACGTTCCCGTCGGCGGTCCCCAGCCGGAGCCTGCCGGTCTGGTCAAGGTCAATGTCGCCGGTGGCGGTGTGGAAGCTGGAATCGCCCAGGCGGCCCGTGCTCTGGATGTTGGTCATCGAGCTCGCGTCGACCCGCGAACCGGTGGGCAGCTCGACTGTCACGGTGACGGAGCCGTCCGGCCCGGACAGCGAGCGGGCCTTCTTCCTGGGTGCTCTGAGGTGAAGCTTCCCTTCGTCGTACTCGATGAGGGTCTCTCGCGCCGTCTGAACGTCGGTGTCGTGCGACGGGTCGCTCGGGCGTACCTCCACGACCGTGTCGGCGCGGTCGCTCGCGTTGATCCGGACGTGGCCGGTCCCGAGTTCGATGACGGCGAGGATCGGCTCGGGGGTGCGGAAAGTCGGCATGATGATCTCCTTGTGGCGTCGTCAGCCCGGGCGTGGCTTGCCCGGGCGCGGTGAACGCTGGCGCGGCTAGCGCACCCAGCCGCTGTAACGCCGCCCCAGCTGCTGGCCCGCGTGCGGACCGGTGCGCCGTCCCGCGGCACCAGGGTCGAGCGCGGCGGAGACGGCGTGCACCAGCCAGGCGTTGACGGACAGTCCTTCGTGCTCGGCCGCTTCATCGATGCGCGGTTTGAGACGCTCGGGGACGCGTAGCGTGATCCGCGAGGTACGTCCCTCGTCGTCTTCTGGAGCGGCGGACGGTTGCCTGACCACGGCGGCCTTGAAGTCGTCCGCCCCCGAGTGGTCGGTCGGCGGTGGCGTCACGACAAAATCAGGGTCTCGCCCACGCAGGCGTACCTCGACCGAGCCCGGCGCCAACTCTCGGGTGATCTCGTCGGCGGCGGCCGACAGCGCCTCCAGCAGGGCGAGCCTGACGGCCGAGTCCAGGGGCAGAGTGAGCCGCTCGGCCAGCGCGCGGGCGTCCTCACCCCCGGCTTCTGCGGCTGCCGCGAGTTCTCGGCGGAGGTTCTCGACATACGGCGCAAGGTCCATGACGTCATGGTGGCGCCAAGTTGACGTCATGTGCAAGCTCTGGCGGCCAGTAGGACGTCACAGCTGCCGTCGCGGCTGTCGTCGCCTCGGCTGCCCGGCCGGTACGGCTGCCGGCGGGGCGGTCGCGAACCCTCGTTGCGTGCGACGACTACGAAAAGTAGCGATCGTCGGGGTGCTCTCGTCACCGTCGCAGGCCTCGGCGATAGTGGGGCGATCCGCCCGGTGGCGGCGGTGATGCAGACGGGGGTGGATGTGCCGGGCGACGCGCACGGCGTCAGGATGCAGCCACCGCGGGCCACGGATCCGGGGTCACTGGGCCGGCACCGGGTGCTGGGCAGGCTCGGTGCCGGCGGGATGGGTGTGGTCTACCTGGCCGAGGGTCCCCTCGGCCAGGTCGCGGTCAAGTTGATCCGACCGGAGTACGCCGACGATCCGCAGTTCCGGGCGCGATTCCATCGCGAGGTCCAGGCGTGTTTCCGGGTCGGCGGTGCCCACACCGCCCGGCTCGTCGACTTCGAGCTGGAGGCCGAACGTCCATGGCTGGCCACCGAGTTCGTCGACGCCCCGGACCTCGCCGCCCAGGTCGCGGCGGCCGGCCCCCTACCCACCGGGGAGCAGATCATCCTGGCGGCCGGGCTCGCCGAGGCGTTGGCGTCCATCCACGCGGCCGGCCTGATCCACCGCGATCTCAAACCGTCCAATGTGCTGTGGACCGCGGACGGGCCGAAGGTCATCGACTTCGGGATCGCCGCGGCGGCCGAGGCGCGCCCGCTGACCGCGGTGGGCGGAGTCGTCGGCACGCCCGGGTGGCTCTCGCCGGAGCAGGCCACGGGCGGGGAGGTCACCGCCGCCAGCGACGTGTTCGGCTGGGGGGCACTGGTCTGCTTCGCCGCCACCGGCCAGCCGCCGTTCGGCAGCGGCTCCGCCGACGCGGTGGCGTCGCGGATCGCGGCCGCCGAGTTCCAGATCGACTCCGACCGGCTCGCTCCAGAGCTGCACGCGCCCGTCCGCGAGGCACTCGACCGCCAGCCGCCGCAACGGCCTACCGCGCTCGACCTGTGCGAGCGGCTCGTCGGTCACGCCCGGGGGCGCAGATCCCAGTGACGCGCATCCTTCCCGACGCAGCCCGGACACCCACCCCACCGGCTGCACCGCAGATCCCGGGTTCGCCGCAGACCCCGGCACCCGAGCCGCGGGCACGCCGTCGCCGTCGCTGGCTGCTGGTGGGCGCCGGCACCGTCGTGGTCCTCGCGCTCGCGGGGGCGCTCGCCACCGTGCTGGTGGCCGGGGGCAACAACTCGAGCGCGGACAACTCGAGCGCGGACAACTCGACGAGTAGCCGGCAGTCCTTCACCGCCGACGCGCCGTGGCGTCTCGCGATCATCGACCAGATCGAAGGCACCGACAACGGGTGCACGATCATCGTGACCAGCGACAGCACCGGCGAGCAGCAGACGATCAAGGAGGTCTACGGTGCGAAGACCTTCCAGGTACCGCTTGTCGGCGGCTTCCACTGGCAGGCCAACGACCCCGGGTGCTCGGTGACGGCCCGCTCCGGATCGGGGACGGCCGTCCTACCCTTCGCCCAGCAGGCCGGCACCGGCGACACCGACGCGTTCGAGGTCCCCTCGGGCCTTGTCCGGGTCGAGGTCGTGGACTTCGCCGGCTCGGACGACTGCGGGCTGCAGCTCCACGACGCCGCCGACGGCCGGGAGATCAGCTTCGGCACCGCGGCCCGCGGCGGTCCGCCGTTGCTGCTGGACCCGAGCGGACGCACCCAGGTCTACCTGGCCAACCTCACCTGCGGTGTCCGGGTGTCGGCCGCCCCGGGCTGAGCGGGTTCTGTTCCCCGCTGCCCGGCACAGCGACGTAACGGGCGGTGGCCTCGCGGTCCGGATAACCACGGATGATCCAGGCACCACCCTTCGCGGTGCAGTCGTCCGGGCCGGGCAGCGTCGTCCTGCCCTGCCGCCGCCACGCCTCGAACAGCACGCGGATCACCTCGCCGTGCGTGCACAGCACCGCGTCCCCGCTGTCGTCCTGGGTGAGCACGGCGAGCAGGTCGAACGGCGAGGCGCCGACCGCGAGGGCCGAACACCGTTGCACCGGCAGGCCCCGGTCGGCCGCCACCGGCTCGACGGTCTGCTCGCAGCGGACGTACGGGCTGGTGAGAATCCGCGCCAGCGGAATCGGCCGGAGGAGGTCCACTACCGCCCGCGCCTCGCGCTGGCCGCGCCGGCTGAGCGGACGGTGTTCGTCGCGCCCCTGCCACGTGTGTTTCTCGCCGGCATGGGCGTGCCGGAGAAGGACGAAGTCGACCACGTCCGCTCCTCCTATCGACGCGTAGCTCGGATCCTGTCGTCGAACTCCGGCGATCCGCGATCGCTCGCCCTCCGGTCGAAACCCTCTCTGATCATCTACATCGTCCTGCATGCCGGGCAGGGCCGACCCCGATACCGTAGCGGCCCGTACCGACCGGGCGGCCGTAGGGCCGCTCGTGCCACCGCGGTCCGCACGTCGACGGAGGCGGACTGGCCGAGGTCGTCACCGTTGCGCGCGGCTGATGGTTACGGCCGACTGTTCGTGCGCCAGGTTCATCAAAGTGCCATCTGAGCGACCACGGCGGGTAACACGTGGTCCGTTCGTTGGTCGGCTGTTCCCGGTTGGCTTTATGGGCGCTCCGTCGGCGAGGGTCGTCGCCGCTGCGCTGGAGGACTTGTGGACCGTCGTCGCGTGCTCGCGGGGATCGTCGCAGCGCCTTTCGCCGCCGTCCCTCTCCTCGCCCCGGTAGCCGCGTCGGTCGCCCCGGCGGGCGCCCTCGGCTCCGGCGGTGGCCAGCGCCGCCCGACACTGGTGATCGGGCATCGAGGAGCGTCCGGCTACCGTCCGGAGCACACCCTGGCCTCCTACGAACTGGCCGCCCGGTTGGGTGCCGACTTCGTCGAGCCGGACCTCGTGCCCACCAGGGACGGCGTCCTGGTCTGCCGGCACGAGCCGGAGATCGGCGGAACCACCGACGTCGCCGCGCATCCCGAGTTCGCCGCCCGCAGGACGACGAAGATTCTCGACGGCGCCGCGACCACCGGCTGGTTCACCGAGGACTTCACCCTGGCCGAACTGAAGACGCTGCGCGCCAAGGAACGGCTGCCCGAGGTCCGCCCGCAGAACACCAGGTACGACGGCCAGTTCGAGATCCCGACGTTCACCGAACTGCTTGATCTACGCGCCCGGCTGTCCCGGGAACTCGGCCGCGAGATCGGCGTCTACCCGGAGACCAAGCACCCGACCTATTTCGCCAAGGCCGGCCTGCCCCTGGAGCGGCGGCTGCTGGACATCCTGGTCCGGTACGGCCTGAACCACCGGGGCGCGCCGGTGTACGTCCAGTCCTTTGAGACCACGAATCTCTGCGAGCTGCGTACACTCGGCCTGCGCACGGCCTCGGTACAGCTGCTGTCCGCCACGGGCGCGCCGTTCGACCTCGTCAATGCCGGCGACCCGCGGACGTACCAGGATCTGTCGACGCTAGCCGGGCTGTGGCAGATCGCCCGCTACGCGAACGGCATCGGCCCGGACAAGCTTCAGGTCATCCCCCGGGCCGGGGACGGGACGCTGGGTACCCCGACCTCCCTGGTCACCGACGCCCACGCCGCCGGGTTGGTGGTGCATCCGTACACCTTCCGCGCGGAGAACACCTTCCTCCCGAAGGACTACCAGGTGGGCACCAGCCCCAGCGACCTCGGCCGGGCCGTCGACGAACAGGTCGCCTATCTCAAGACGGGCATCGACGGGCTGTTCACCGACCAGGCCGATATCAGTGTCCGCGCCCGGGCCGTCGCCGCCGGCCTCCCGAACCCCGGACCCCCGCCGGCCGACCACCACCCCACTCACTGACCCGCCGGCAGGTCCGCCTCGACATCGGACAGCCGGTTAACCGAGGGTCGGAAGCACCCGTTCGAAGAATTCGTGGTGACCGGCGAACGTGAGCTCCAGCCGGGTGAACTCGTGCGGCGTCACCCAGCGGGCGTCGCTCACCTCGCCCGGGTCGAGGATCAGTTCCTCGTCGGATCCGACCTCGGCGGTCCACCAGTGCAGCTGGTAGCTGCCGTCGTCGGTGTCGCATTCCCAGACCTTCGCAAGGGGGGTGACCGCCAGCCCCACCTCCTCGCGGACCTCGCGAACCAGCGCCGCCGCCTGGCTCTCGCCGGGCTCGATCCGGCCGCTCAGCGGAGCCCAGTAGCCCGGTCTCTGCGCCTGCGGCCCACGCCGGATGACCAGTACGCGACCGGCCCTCAGCAGCACCGCGACCACGGCCTGCCGTTTGCCCACCGCTGCCGTCACGGGAACCAGTGTAGGGAGGGGGCCGACGTCGCGACGGAAAAGTGTGGAGGGTTGGGCACGGTCCGCCAGGCCAGGTCCGGGGATGCACCGTCACCGTGGCCACCCCGTCCTCCGCCGTGGCCAGGAGCAGCCCGTCGCCGCCGGGGAGTTCCACGTCCGGAACGTTCCCGGTCTCTACCTCCCACAGCCGGGTCATCGTGTCTTCCGCCCCGACCGGGCGCCACCGTGGAGCAGACAGCCCACCGGTGGTGTCACCGGCCCGTCCGGCACCACTCCCCACCGGGTTGCCGTGCACGAGGTGCGGCCGATCGTCCATGTCACCCGTACAAGCAGGTCTTCCACCAGGATCGGGAATTCCACCACCGGCTCCCCGGCCCGGGCAGGCGCCCACCGGTGGGCCTTGTCGAACTCCGCCCGCGGAAAGCTGGTGATCAGTGCGCCGTCGCCGTCCAGGACCAGCAACGGCCATCCCCCGCCGGTCACAGGATCACCACCGGATCATCCGGCCGGTGCAGCGGTGCAGCGGTGCAGCGGTGCAGCGGTGCAGCGGTGCAGCGGTGCAGCGGTGCAGCGGCACGGTCGGCCTCGACGCAGGCGTGCACCACCTCGCCGTCCTCTCCACCGGCGAGCAGGTCGCCAACCCGAAGCCGCTCGCCTGTTCGCTGCGCAGGCTGCGGCGCGCGTCGCGGGCCTACGCCCGGTTGAAGCCGGGAAGCGCTGGCCGACACCAGCGGGCCGCGCACCTCGCGAAGATCCACGCTCGGGTGGCGAACCAGCGCCGCGACGGGCTTCACAAGCTCACGACCCGACTCGCGACGTCCCACGATGTGATCGTGGTGGAGGATCTGCACGTCGCCGGGATGGTCCGCAACCGGCGCCTCGCCCGCGCCGTGTCCGACACCGGCCTGGCCGAGATCCGCAGGCAGCTCGCCTACAAGACCATCTGGTACGGGTCGCGGCTGGTCGTCGCGGACCGCTGGTATCCAAGCTCGAAGACCTGCTCCGGCTGTGGCTGGCGAAACCCAAGCCTGACCCTGGCCGACCGCACCTTTCACTGCCAGTCCTGCGGGCTGGCGATCGACCGCGACGCCAACGCCGCGGTCAACCTGCATAACCTCGTCGACCGCCAGTACATCGGCGACGTTAAAACTGCCCGTGGAGTCGACCGTAAGACCCCGCCTGCGGGGCCGGTGGCTGTGAAGCGGGAACCCGGCACCGCGCCAGCGGGTCAGACCGGGGGTGCCTCACCGAGAGGCGAGGCGGCATGAACATCGCTATCCATCGCTCTCATGTAACGGTGATTCCCCCTCGGGCGATGAGCTGGGCGGCGATGACGTTGCGTTGGATCTCGTTGGTGCCTTCGCCGATGATCATGAGTGGGGCGTCGCGGAAGTAGCGTTCGACGTCGAACTCGGTGGAGGAGCCGTAGCCGCCGTGCACCCGGACCGCGTTGAGCGCGATCTCCATCGCGGTTTCCGAGGCGAACAGCTTGGCCATCCCGGCTTCCAGGTCGCATCGCTCGCCGGCGTCGTAGCGGTCGGCGGCCAGGAGGACGAGCTGGCGGGCAGCGGTGTACTTGGTGGCCATGTCGGCGAGATAGTTGCCGATGGACTGGTGTTTCCAGATCGGCTTGCCGAAGGCCTCGCGTTCCTGGGCGTAACGCAGCGCGTCGTCCAGCGCGGCGCGGGCGATACCGGCTCTTCGAAGTTAAGC
>NZ_CDWRCL010000108.1:0-12558 GCF_977927575.1 Frankia sp. CcCS3 | reverse complement strand
GCGGTGCCCGGCACCGACGAGCGCGGCGTGCTGCGGGCGGACGCGGTCGTGCTCGCGGTGCCGCCGCCCGCCGCCGCTTCCCTCCTGCCGGCCGGCGCCGAACCTGAGGCGGCCCGGCTGCGTGAACTCGGCGACTCGCCGATCATCAACGTGCACATGATCTATCCTCGACCGGTGATCGACGGCCCGTTCCTGGCCGTGGTCGACTCGCCCATCCAATGGATCTTCGATCGCACGGTCTCCTCCGGGCTCGCCGCCGCCGGCCCGCCCGGTGCCCAGTACCTGGCGCTGTCGCAGTCTGCGGCGGAGCCGTGGGTCGATCGTCCGGCGAACGAGCTGCGGACCCTGTTCGTCGAGGAGATGGCCCGGCTGTTCCCGGCCGCGCGGGCGGCCGGGCCGCTGGAGGTCTTCGTCACCCGGGAACGTACGGCGACCTTCCGGCAGGTGCCCGGTTCGCTTGCGTTGCGTCCGGGTGCGTCGACCGGCCTGCCCGGCTTCGCCCTGGCCGGGACCTGGACCGACACCGGATGGCCGGCAACCATGGAGTCGGCTGTGCGTAGCGGACTCGCTGCTGTCCGTGAGAACCTGGCCGGTATGGGGGTCGACGTCAACGGGCCACGCGGGCCGGGCCCGCAGGCCCGAAGGACGGGCGGACGGCTCCCCGAGCAGGTGGGTGAGTCGGTACCGGTAGGCACTGAATCGGTGAGCACACCGGACGGCGGCGCCACGGCCGCGCAGGTGCGCGATCCACAGGATCCACGAGGGGACAACGCGGTTCCCGCCGGATCGGCGGCGGTCGTCCGGCCGCTTCCGCCCGGCCAGCCAAGGCACACATCCACAGGGGGATTCCCGGTATGACCATGACGGTTCCGGATGCGATCGAGCGTGGGCGGACCCTCACCGTGCCTGCCTTGCGCGCCACGGTGGATCGGCTCCACCCACGGCTTCGCCACGTCGTCGCCTACCATCGCGGCTGGGTCGACGCCGAGGGCGCGCCACTGTCCGGCGGCGGGGGCAAGCTGGTACGCCCGGCGCTGGCGCTGCTGTCGGCGCAGGCCGCCGGCGCCCCGGCGGAGACCGGGCTGCCGGCAGCGGTCGCCGTCGAGCTGGTGCACGACTTCTCGCTGCTGCACGACGATCTCATGGACGGCGACACCGAGCGCCGCCACCGGCCCACGGCCTGGACGATCTTTGGCGCCGACGGCGCGATCCTCGCCGGGGACGCGCTGCTCGGCCTGGCGACCCAGGTCCTGCTGGAGGTCGAGGGGGAGCCCGGCCGTCGCGCGGCGCTGATCCTGGGCGCGGGCGTTCAGGACCTCGTCCGTGGCCAGGCCGAGGACCTGATGTTCGAGAAGCGGCCGGATGTCAGCGTCGCCGAGACGCTGCACATGGAGGACGGCAAGACCGGCGCGCTGCTGGCCTGCTCGGCCTCCCTCGGCGCCGTGCTCGCCGGGGCCGATGACGACATGGTCAACGCCCTCGCCGAGTACGGATCCCGGCTCGGCACCGCGTTCCAGCTCATCGACGACCTGCTCGGTATCTGGGGTGATCCCTCGGTGACCGGCAAGCCGGTGCTGTCGGACCTGCGGTCCCGCAAGAAGTCGGTGCCGGTCGTGGTGGCCCTGGAGGCCGGCGGAACCGCGGCCGAGGAGCTGCGGGCGTTCCTCACCGGCACCGGGGAGTCCACCGAGGCGGAGCTGACGCACATCGCGGACCTGATCGAGCGGGCCGGCGGGCGGGACTGGACCACCGCCGAGGCCGACGGCCAGCTGAAGGCCTGCGAGAACGTGCTCCGCTCGTTGTCGATGCCCGCCGAGATCGAGGCGGAACTGCTGGCCCTCGCGCGTTTCGTGACCGAACGAGACCGCTGAGGAGACGACAGGTGAGTGCAGTCGCCGTTCCCGCCCGGCCTGGCACCACCCCGGTGCCAGGCCGGGCGGCCGGGCGGCCGGGTGATCAGCACGTTGATCGTCTTCATGACCATCGCATGTACGACGAGGGGAGTCGTCGATGAGCCTGACCTCGGACCCGTCCCCGGCTGCTCCAAAGGCCGCGAAGAGCTCGAAGCGCGTTAACATTCCCGCGCCCGCCACGCCCGACGCCTACGGGATCTCCCGGTCCTCGCCACCGCTGTCCGGCGGTGGCGTGCCCGGCGGTGGCGCGGCGACCGTCCACGGTACCCCGCCCACGACGCAGACCCCGGTCGATCAGGACCTGGCCGCGGCGATGACCGCGGCCGACCGGGCTCGGGACCACCTCCTCGGGCTGCAGTCCGAGGAGGGCTGGTGGAAGGGCGACCTCGAGACGAACGTCACGATCGACGCCGAACACCTGTTCATGAAGCAGTTCCTCGGCATCCGCACCGAGGAGGAGACCGAGCCGATCGCCCGGTGGGTGCGGTCCCAGCAACTCGCGGACGGCGGCTGGGCCACGTACTACGGCGGACCGGCCGAGCTGTCCACCACGGTCGAGGCGTACATCGCCCTGCGCCTGGCCGGTGACGAGCCCGACGCCCCGCACATGGCGGCGGCGGCCGCGCTCATCCGCTCCCAGGGCGGGGTGGCGGCCGCCCGGGTCTTCACCCGAATCTGGCTGGCGACCTTCGGCGAGTGGTCCTGGGACGACGTGCCCGTGCTGCCGCCGGAACTGATCTTCCTGCCGTCCTGGTTCCCGCTGAATGTCTACGACTTCGGCTGCTGGGCCCGCCAGACGATCGTCGCGTTGACGATCGTCGGGTCGCTCCGGCCTGTGCGCGACCTCGGCTTCAGCATCGACGAGATCAAGGTCGCGGCACCCGTGACGCCGCCGAAGCCGGCCCCGCTGTACAGCTGGGAGGGCGCCTTCGAGCGGTTGGACGCGATCCTGCACCGCTATGAGCGCCGGCCGATCAAGATGCTGCGCACTCTGGCGTTGCGCCGGGCCACCGAGTGGGTCGTCGCCCGCCAGGAGGCCGACGGGTGCTGGGGGGGCATCCAGCCGCCGTGGATCTACTCCGTCATGGCGCTGCATCTCATGGGATACCCCCTCAACCACCCAGTGATCGCCACGGCGTTCCGGGGAATGGAACGCTACATCATCCGGCGCGAGACCCCGGAGGGGCCGACCGCCCAGATCGAGGCATGCCAGTCGCCGGTCTGGGACACCGCGCTCGCGGTGGTCGCGCTCTCGGACGCCGGCGTCCCGGCCGACCATCCCGCGATGGTGCGGGCCGGCCGCTGGCTGGTTGACGAAGAGGTCCGGGTGGCCGGGGACTGGGCGGTCCGCCGTCCGGCGCTCGCCCCCGGCGGCTGGGCGTTCGAGTTCGACAACGACTTCTACCCGGACACCGACGACACTGCCGAGGTCGTGTTGGCGCTGCGTCGCCTGCTCGGTGGCAGCCATGTCGCCCCGGGCGGCATCGTCACCCCGGGCGGCACCGCCGAGCTCCCGCCGGCCGCGCGTGACCGTGCCTCCCGCGGCCTCGCGGCGGTCGACCCGCAGCTGGCCGGGGCGATGCGCGCCGCTGCGGCCCGCGGGGTCGACTGGAGCGTCGGCATGCGGTCGTCGGACGGGGCCTGGGGCGCCTTCGACGCCGACAATGTGCGGACGCTGACGGCGAAGATCCCGTTCTGCGACTTCGGCGAGGTGGTCGACCCGCCGTCGGCGGACGTCACCGCCCACATCGTGGAGATGCTGGCCGACCTCGGCCGTTCCGACCACCCGATCACCCAGCGGGCGGTGCAGTGGCTGCTGGACAACCAGGAACCGGGCGGCTCCTGGTTCGGCCGGTGGGGGATCAACCACGTCTACGGCACCGGCGCCGTGGTTCCGGCGCTGATCGCCGCTGGCGTTCCCGCCGACCACCCGGCGATCACAACCGCGGTGCGCTGGCTGCTGGAGCACCAGTCGCCCGACGGCGGATGGGGTGAGGACCCGCGTTCCTACGACGATCCGGCCTGGATCGGCCGGGGTGAGCTCACCGCCTCGCAGACCGCCTGGGCGCTGCTCGCGCTGCTGGCCGTCGACCCGCACAGCAAGGCGGTCAAGCGGGGAGTGCGCTGGCTGTGCGAGACCCAGCGGCCGGACGGGACCTGGGACGAGCCCCAGTTCACCGGAACCGGTTTCCCCGGTGACTTCTACCTCAACTACCACCTGTACCGGCTGGTCTTCCCGCTGACCGCGCTCGGTCGGTACGTGACCCTCACCGGGGTGGCCACGCCATGAACATCTTCGCATCCGCGGCCGGCGGCGACGGGAACGCCGGGGACGTCGAGGACGGCGGGGACGTCGAGGACGGCGGGGACGTCGAGGACGGCGGGGACGTCGAGGACGGCGCGTCCGCCGGGGACGACGCGCCCGCCGCCGCGGCAGCCACGGCGGCAGCCACGGGTGCCGGGATCAGGGCTGTTCCGGCCGCCTCCACCGAGATCCCGGCGCAGGAGCCGTCGTCGCCGTCCCTGCCGTCGGCCGCGCCCCCAGGGTCGGTCCACCGGCCGGCCGAGGCGCGGCGAGTGCCGGAGCAGGAGCAGGAGCCGACCCCCGTGCGCCGCCGGGGGCGGCTGGTCGTCGCGGCGGCCCTGCGGGTGGAGGCAATGGCCGCCGGTCGGTCGGGCCTCAGCGCGGACACCGTCATCGTGCGCACCGGCATGGGTCCGGAACGGGCGCGCAAGGCCGCTCGGCTGGTGCGCGACACAGGCCCGGACGCCGTCGCCCTCGTCGGTCTCTCCGGGGGACTGGCGGCTGGGATCGAGCCCGGTGACGTCGTCGTGGCCACCGAGATCCGCAACGCCGACGGCACCGTCGCCGGCCGTTGCGCGTCCGCGCCCCTGCTGGCCGGCGACCTGCGCCGGCTCGGGCTCACCGTGCACGTCGGCCCGATCGTCACCGTGCCGCGGCTCGTCGTCGGCACGGCCCGCGCGGAACTTGCCGCGACCGGGGCTCTTTCCGTCGACATGGAGTCCGCGGAGCTGGCGGCGGGAGTCGGCGACGTGCCGTTCGCCGCCGTCCGCGTCATCGTCGACACGGCGGCGCAGCCGCTGGGACGCATCGACCTGGCCCGCCGCGGAATCCGCGGTCTGCGCACGATGCGTCCGCTCGGGCGCCCGATCGAGGCGTGGGCCGCCGCGGTCGGCCGTCGCCAGGTTCTGCTCGCCGAGCCGCGGGCGTTCTGCGCCGGCGTCGAGCGGGCGATCGAGGTCGTCGAGCGCGCCCTGGAGATCTACGGTGCGCCGGTCTATGTCCGTAAGCAGATCGTGCATAACGCCCACGTGGTGGCCGACCTGGCCAGCCGTGGAGCGATTTTCGTCGAGGAGCTCGACGAGGTGCCCGGCGGCTCGACGGTCGTCTTCTCCGCACACGGAGTGGCTCCGGCCGTCTGGGACCAGGCGGGCGAGCGCGGCCTGTCCGTCATCGACGCCACCTGCCCGCTGGTGGAGAAGGTGCACACCGAGGCCCGCCGGTTCACCGCCCGCGGGGACACCGTGCTGCTCATCGGCCATTCCGGCCACGAGGAGGTGGACGGAACCCTCGGCGAGGCGCCCGGCCGCATCACGCTGGTCGAGTCCTCGGCCGACGTCGGCTCCCTCGACGTTCCCGATCCCGAGCGCGTCACATACCTCATGCAGACCACGCTGGCCCTGGACGAGGCCGCGGAGGTCGTTGACGCGTTGACGGAGCGGTTCCCGGCGATCGTCGGGCCGGGTTCCACCGATATCTGCTACGCGACCTCGAACCGGCAGAACGCGGTCCGCAAGGTTGCCGAGGAGGCCCAGCTCGTCCTCGTCGTCGGCTCGGCCAACAGCGCGAACTCCGTGCGGCTCGTCGAGGTGAGCAGGCGCGATGGCGTCGAGGCGCATCTGGTCGGGGACGTCGGGGACGTGCATCTGTCCTGGCTCGCCGGCGTGGGCACGATCGGCATCTCGGCCGGCGCCTCGGCCCCGCCGTCCCTCGTCGACGAGCTCCTGACCGCGTTGTCGGGTCTCGGCGCGACGGACGTCTCGGTGCGTTCCGTCGGTACCGAGACGCTGGCCTTCCACCTGCCCAAGGAACTGCGCCAACCGGCCCCGGCGCCCGTTCCAGGGCCATAGTGCGCCCGGCCCCCGGGCGGTCCCGAGGCGCGGCCCGGAGGGCGAAGCCGGTGGCGTCGCCCGGGCGGCGCGGTGGGGCTGGGTTCAGCGGGATGCGGCGCCGCGATCGGCCTCAGGCGGCCGGGCCGGTGCGGCGTGCCGCTCGCCCCACCGGCGCAGGGCCAGCAGGACCGGTGCCAGATCCCGGCCGGAGGACGTCAGCCGGTACTCGTGCCGGGACCGGGCGCCCGCCTCCTGGTATGGCTGACGCTCCAGCACCCCCGCGCGCTCCAGCGCCCGCAGCCGCTCGGCCAGTACGGCTCGGGGCGCCCCGGTGCCGGCCCGGATGCCCTCGAAGCGGTGGACCCCCAGTGTGATCTCCCGGATGACCAGCAGGGACCAGCGCTCACCCACGACCTCCAGCGTCCGCGCGATCGGACAGGCCCGCGGGCCGTCGGACGATTCCTGCATCGGTACATCCTACCGATACTGGGTGCGTATCCTGAATGCAGCCGGTCTAGGCTGCGGGCATGACCACGACTGAGCCCGAATCCGCGCGACCCGAATCCGCCTCAGACCGCTCGCACGACCCGGCTGCCTGGGGCGAGCCGCGGAGCAAGACGATCACCTGGCACGACCCGCTGCCTGTCGCCGCGGCGGCGGCGTCGCTGAGCGGGCTGGAGTTCCTGTCCGCGATGCGTGACGGGCGCATTCCGCCGCCCCCGATCTCCCGTCTGTTCGACTTCCGGCCAATCGAGGTCACGCCGGGAGACGTTGTCTTCACCTGTCTGCCGGACGAGTCGGCCTACAACCCGATCGGCCTCGTCCACGGTGGCCTGGTCTGCACGATCCTGGACACCGCGACCGCCTGCGCGGTGCACTCCACGCTGGCGGTCGCGGTGGCGTATACCTCCATCGAGATCAAGGTTAATTACCTGCGGCCGGTGCGCATTGTCGACGGCCGGCCGAGCCGACTTACCGCGCACGGCTGGGTGACCAGGCCGGGACGGCGGGTGGCTTTCGCCGAGGGGGACGTCCGGGATGACCAGGGCAAGGTCGTGGCCACCGCCAGCAGCACCTGTCTGATCATGGGTGGGGCGGCCTGATCCCATGGCCTGATTCCGCGGCCTGACCGGAGACCCGATTCCCCGGCCTGACCGGCGGCCCGGCCCGACGCTCGGCCGGGCCGGATGCGAGCACGGGCGCGTCGTCGGGCGGCTGGCCCGACATCGTCCATGGACTGTCCCGAACTCGCGTCCGTGCTGTCCCGGCCTTGTCTTCCCGGTGTCCGCAACTCGGCGGGGTCGGCTAACGGACACCCTTGTGGGGCAGTTCATCGGACGATCCACATGCAGTCTGTACGTACACGCTGTATGGTCAATGCAGAGATCATCGCTCATCCACTGGTGACCTAACGAGAGGGGGCCAGCCGTGGCGGTCGAGTGGCGGTACCAGCTCCGGATTGGGACCTACCTGGCGAAGCAGAAGCTGCTTCGTCGCAAGCACTTCCCGCTCGTACTGGAGCTGGAGCCGCTGTTTGCCTGCAACCTGTCCTGCACTGGATGTGGCAAGATCCAGCACCCGGCGTCCGTCCTCAAGCAGCGGATGAGCGTCGACGACGCCTTGGCTGCGGTGGAGGAATGCGGCGCTCCGGTGGTCGCGATCGCGGGCGGCGAGCCGCTGATGCACCCGCAGATCCACGAGATCGTGAACCAGCTGGTCAAGCGCAAGAAGTTCGTGATCCTCTGCACGAACGGGCTGCTGCTCCAGAAGAAGCTCAAGAACTTCACCCCGTCGCCGTACTTCACCTTCGTCCTGCACATCGACGGTCTGCGTGAGCGGCACGACGCGGTGGTGGAGAAGGAGGGCACGTTCGACGAGTGCGTCCGCGCCTTCCACGCGGCGAAGGCCGCGGGCTTCCGGGTCGGGTCCAACTCGACGTTCTTCAACAACGACAGCCCGCAGGACGTCATCGACATCCTGACGTTCCTCAACGACGACCTCAAGGTCGACCAGATCCAGCTCTCACCCGGCTATGCCTACGAGAAGGCGCCCGACCAGGAGCACTTCCTGGGGGTCCAGGAGACCCGCGAGATGTTCTCGAAGGTCTTCGCGGACGGCCGGCGCAAGAAGTTCCGGCTCAACCACTCGCCGGTCTTCCTGGACTTCCTGGAGGGTAAGAGGGAGCTCAGCTGCACCGCGTGGGGCATCCCGAGCTACTCGCTCTTCGGCTGGCAGAAGCCCTGCTACCTGATGAGCGACGGGTACGTCTCGTCCTACAAGGAGCTCGTCGAGACCACCGACTGGGACGCCTACGGTCGTGGCAAGGACCCGCGGTGCGCGAACTGCATGGCGCACTGCGGCTATGAGACCTCCGCGGTGCTGGCCACCATGGGTTCCCTCAAGGAGTCCATCCGGGCGGCCCGCAGCGTCTGAGCTGGCCCATCGTGGTCTGAGCCGGCTCACGGCGCCACCGTCACCGTCAGATGACGTCGTCCGGCACAGACGGCGACCGCCCCGGCCGGGTGACCCCGGTCGGGGCGGTCGCCGTCTGTGCCGCCCCGGCCCGCACCGGCGGGAGCAGGGTTTCGCTGGCGTCGACGATGCCAGCCGGCTTTAGCCGGCAGTCCCGCGGGAGCCGGCGCCGCCGTCGGCACTGACCGGCGGCTGCTCGGCGAGATCGCCACCGCGGCCGAGTCCGCGCAGCAGCCGGTCGAGCACGGTGCCGACCTCGAGGCGGGCGGTGTCCGGGTCCGCGGCGCCGGCGGTGTAGATGCTCGCCTCCGACAGCAGGGCGGCGACCAGCCTGGTCAGCGGGACCACCGGCAGCGGGTCGATGCGGTCCTCGGCCATCGCGCGCTCCAGCCACTCCGAGAGCAGCCGGTAGCCGTGCTTCTCGACGAGCGCATCCCAGGCGTCGTTGCCCAGCACGGCCGGACCGTCGACGAGGACGATGCGCTGGAAGTCGCTGTCCGCGGTGGAGATGTCGAGCAGGGACTGGAACCCGGACCGGAGCTGCGTCCAGGCGTCGCTGGGAAGCTCCGCGTCCCGGGCAAGTTCACCAGCGACGAGCTGTTCGGCCACCTCCGTCGCGACCTGTTCCATCACGGTGCGAAACAGCGCGGCCTTGTCGCGGAAGTGGTGGTAGAGCGCGCCACGGGTGACCTGCGCGTCGGCGACGATCTCCTCGGTGCCAGTGGAGGCGAACCCCTGTTCGGCGAACCGACGGCGGGCGGCGGAGATCAAGGCCTGACGGGTGTCAGCCGTCTGCGCGGTACGACGGCTTCGTGTCACCCCTTGATTATGGTGTAGCCGAGGCCGTTGTACCCACTACCGTCCCGGCACGAGCGGGCCTGGTCGTGACGAACCTGCTCCGATGAACCCGCAACCGCCAACGGACACCGATCCGTGGCTGTCGTCTCGCCCTCTGGGCGCGCCCTCGCCAGCCGTTCGTCGCGCACCGCCGATCACTTTTCGTTTTCAACTTGTTGCCGTCGGGTATCTCCGATCACCGCCGCCGATCGTGAGGTGACGGGAGGTGATCATCGTTTCCGCGGGGCGTGGTGGGCACCATCGTCGATGCTCATGTCGGCTACCCCACCGCCGGCCGGAGGCCCGGGATTTCAGGGTGGCGGCAGGAGCGTTTCGGGGGGGAGATCTCCGTACCGGCTCGGCCAGACCGGGACGGAAGCCTTGTGACCCCGCATTACCCGGGACGCCCGCACGCCCTTGAGGGGCCCGTGGCAGTATCACTTTCTGTGACAGTGCTGCTGTGGGTCGCCGTTGCCTCTCTGCTCGCTTGGCTCTACCTGACCGTCGGCCATGGGTTCTTCTGGCGGACCGATCAGCGCCTGCCATCCCGGCAGGCGCCGGCCGCTTGGCCCAGTGTGGCGATCGTCGTGCCGGCTCGGGACGAGGCCGACGTGCTTCCCGTGACGTTTCCGACGCTGCTTGCCCAGGACTACCCCGGTCGTGCCCGGCTGATCCTGGTGGACGACGGTTCCACCGACGGGACCACGGAGGTTGCCCGGGACCTGGCAGAACAGGCCGCTGCGCGCGGCGAGACCAACGTGACGCCGGCCATGACCACATCCACCGAACCCCCCGCCGGTTGGACCGGGAAGCTGTGGGCGCTGCGGCGGGGCATCGAGTGCGCTGGCGACGTCGACTTCCTGCTCCTCACCGACGCGGACATCTCCCATCGCCCGGGATCGCTGACTGCGCTTGTCGCGTCGGCGACCTCCCAGAAGCTGGACATGGTGTCGCAGATGGCCGTGCTGCGGGTGCAGACCGGCTGGGAGCGTCTGATCGTCCCGGCCTTCGTGCACTTCTTCGCGATGCTGTACCCGTTCCGGTGGTCGAACCGGCCGGGTTCGCGGGTGGCCGCTGCGGCCGGCGGATGTTCCCTGATCCGCCGGGAGGCCCTTGCGGCGGCCGGTGGACTGGCGGAGGTGCGCGGCGCCGTCATCGACGACGTGGCGATCGCGCGGATCATCAATCGCTCGGGTGGGCGGACGTGGCTCGGACTCGCAGAGCAGGTCCACAGCCAGCGCCCGTATCCGCGGCTCGCGGATCTGTGGAAGATGGTGTCCCGCAGCGCCTATGCGCAGTTGCGGCACTCCCCGTCGCTGTTGGTCGGGACCGTGTTGGGACTGAGCCTGGTCTTCGTCATCCCGGTGGTCGCGACCATCGTAGGCATCGTGACCGGCGACGTCGCCACGGCTCTCGTCGGCGGGATCACCTGGTTGATCATGACTGTCACCTATCTGCCGATGACCCGCTACTATCGTCAGCCGCTGCCGCTGGCCCTGCTGCTCCCCGGAGTGGCCGTGCTGTACCTCGCGATGACGGTGGACTCGGCGCGGCTCAAGCGGGCCGGGCGGGGAGCGGCCTGGAAGGGGCGTACCTACCAGGATCACGGTGCCCCGGCTGCCGCCGCCCGCGAGTATCCGAATGGCCCGGGTGAGCGGCGTGAGGGCTCGGTGGCCGGGCCGGCCGGCTCCCCGGGCATGCCGGCACCGGTAGCCGTGCCACCGTACCCGGACGGCGTTGCCACCGTCGCCTCCGCCGGCTCATCGGCTTTGTCATCCGCCTCGTCCACGGTGCCCGCAACACCCCTGGTGATGGCGACATCCTCGGCGGTCCCCGCGCCGGCCGTGGCGCCGGCTTCCCCCACGCCCACGCCCACCCCTACGCCCACGCCGCGCCCCTCCACGGCATCGTCATCGGCCTCGCCGCCGGCCCGGGGCGGATCGACCGATCAGCCCCGGACCTAACTGGTGGTCCCGATGCATGGAGGAGATGAACCATGGGGAGGTTCGGAGACGGTCGACGAGTAGGACGGGGGCGAGGGTGCGTGAGGCCGCCATGATGGTTATCTACGAACCGTACCGTTCGGTTCGAAGTTGTCAAGGGTAGGGTCCGTCGCGTGAGCGAGTCATCCATCCCGGCCGGGACGGCCGAACAGGACCGGCTGGCGGTCACCGGGGCCGGTGGCACGGCTGGCGACGCGGCCGGCGGCACCGCGGGTGGCACGGCCGAATCACGGCCGGCGACGCGCGGCGATGCCCGGCGCGCGGCGATCCTCGACGCGACACTGGCTCTTCTCGCCGAGCAGGGTTACGACAAGCTGTCGACCCGCGCGGTGTCGGCCCGGGCGAAGGCATCGCAGGAGACGCTGTACGCCCACTTCGGCGATCGGCGTGGCCTGCTCGCGGCACTCGTCTCCCAGGAGGCGGAAGCTACGAACGCCGCTCTTCGACAAGCCTTGGCCAACGCCGGCGGCGGACCGGTGCGACCGGTGCTCGCCGCGGCGCTGACCGAGCTGCTTGCGCTGCTCACCAGCGCCCGTTCGGTCACCATCAACCGGGTCGCCATCGCCGCGCTGCCCGCTGACCCGGATCCCGCGGAGGCTCTCGTCGCCTGGGGTCGGCGTACCACTGGTCCCCTCTTCGAAGCCCTGCTGAGGCGAGGCGTCGCCCGTGGTGAGCTCGCGTTCGATGATGCCGCCGAAGCGTTCGAGGTGCTCTTCGGCCTCACCATCCGCGACAGTCAGATCGCCGCCCTGCTGGGTCGGCCTCCGGCCTGGACCGACAGTAACCGCCGGGCCCGCGCGGAACAGGCGGTCGCGCTGTTCTATCGGCTCTACGGCACCGCCGTCCGCGTCTGACCGCCTGCCCGGGTCAGACCGTGGCAGGAGCCGGCCCTCGTTCCAGGCGATGGCGGAGAGTGACCGCATCCTCGGCGAGCGCGGAGATGAGATAGCCCGGACCGGCCAGGGGAAGCAGTGCCACCCCGTCCGCGACGGCCGCCTGCGCGCCGGACCCCGCCCTCTCCGCCGGCACGGATTCCCGCCGGGCCGCCGGAGAGCCCACCGGATCGGGCCCCGCGACGAGGAGCGACCCGACGGCACGAGCCGAGCCGAGGAGGGCTGGTCCGGTCAGGCCAGGTATCTCGGGACCGAGGACGAGATCCTGGCGCAGCAGGAGGCCAGTTTCTCAGATCTGTCGCTGAT
>NZ_CDWRCL010000107.1:0-12689 GCF_977927575.1 Frankia sp. CcCS3 | reverse complement strand
GGCCGGGATCCGCCGGGCCACGTGCCGGCTCGCCGCCAGCGGGGCCGGGGCCATCCGCCGACAGCGCCGCAGCGCGACGATCGGCGCCGGCTCGCCGTCAAGGCGGAGGAACCGGGCCGGGAAGCCCAGCAGGCCGGCGACCTCGGCCCCCCGGAAGGCGTAGATCGACTGGTCTGGGTCGCCCAGCACGACGAGGTTGCCACCACCGCCGGCCACCGCCCCCAGCAGGCGTTCCTGAGCCGGATCGGTGTCCTGGTACTCGTCGACGAAGACGTGCCGGTAGCGCCCACGCAGCCAGGCGCCCCCCTCGGCACTCTCGGCGACGACCACGGCCCGGTGGACGAGATCGGTGTAGTCGACCGCCCCCTCGAACCCGAACACGTCGAGGTACATCTCGTAGAACTCGGCGAGGGCGGCCCAGTCCGGGCGGCCGGTACGCCGGGCGAGCTGCGCCAGCGCGACCGGTTCGAGCCCGACCTCGCGGGCGCGGGCCAGCAGCGCCCGCACCTCCTCGGTGAAACCGCGGGTGCGCAGGCAACCCACGAGCGGCTCGGGCCAGACCGGCCGGCCGTCCTCGCGGGAACCCTCAATGAGATCGCGCAGCCGACTATCCTGCTCCGGGCCGGACAGCAGCCGGAGCCCGCCCGGCGGGGCCGGCCGCTCGTGCGCGCGCAGCAGCGCCAGGCACCAGGCGTGGAACGTCCACGCCCCGGGACCTCCGCCGGCCCCGCCCTCGGCACCGAGCCGTGCGATGATCCGCTCCCGCAGCTCGCCGGCAGCTCGCCGGCTGAAGGTGAGGACCAGGATCGACCGCGGATCCGCCCCGGCTTCGATCCGCGCGGCGACCGCCTCGACGAGCGTGGCCGTCTTCCCGGTGCCGGGCCCGGCGAGCACCAGCAGCGGCCCGCCGCCGTGCTCAACCACCGCGCGCTGCGCCGCATCCAGGACGAGCGGGCGCGGCGGCGCGACCGGGGCGGCGACCAGCCGGTAGCCGGGACGCGGGGCGGCGGGTGCGGGGGCAGGAAGGACGACCACGGGCAAAGCACATCACGTGGGTCCGACAACTCCGCCGACTCCGCCGGCCCCGCGGTGTGTCGACGACCGGGACACTCGGGGACCGGGACACTCGGGGGACCTCTCACGCGTGCGCGTCAGGACGTGGCAGTGTCCTCAGTCATGACCGAGTGCAGCGACAAGGTCGCGCTCCTGACCGGGGCGGGATCCGGCATCGGCGCCGCCTGCGCCCGCCGACTGGCGAGAGCGGGCGCCCGGGTCGTCGCCACCGACCTCGACGCGCACGCTGCCAAGGAGGTGGTGGCGACGATCGAGGACGGTGGCGGGGAGGCGCTCGCCCTGGAGGCGGACGTCACCGATCCCGACTCGCTCGAACGCGCCGTCCAGGTCACCGTCGGCACCTTCGGACGGCTGGACCTGGCAGTGAACAACGCGGGAGTGAGCGCGGGGCGCGAGCCGGTGGAGACCACCCCGGCACAGGACTGGCAGCGGGTGCTGGACGTCAACCTCTCCGGCGTCTTCTACAGCATGCGGGCCGAGATCACGGCGATGCTGCGCAACGGCGGAGGCTCGATCGTCAACATGGCCTCGGTGCTCGGGGTGGTCGGGTTCGCCGGGTCGGCGCCCTACGTCGCCGCGAAGCACGGGGTCATCGGGCTGACCAAGACGGCCGCCCTGGACTACGCCACCCGCGGCATCCGGGTGAACGCGGTGGCGCCGGGCTTCGTGGACACCCCGCTGCTGCACGCCAACGGCCGGCCGCGGCGCGGAGCCGCGCTGTTCTCGCCGATCAACCGACTGGGCACGGTCGACGAGGTGGCCGAGGTCGTCGTCTTCCTGCTGTCCGACCGGGCCTCCCTGGTCACGGGCAGCGTCTATCTGGCCGACGGCGGCATGGCCGCCCGCTGACCGGGCCCGCGGGCGGTCAGGCCGGAGAACCGTCCCACCGGGCCGCGGCGAGATCGACCCGGTCGCCTCCGGGGCGCAGCGGCGTCCGGTCGGCGACGAGCCGGCGCAGGGCCTCGACCGGTGCGGCCGGGTTCGGTTCCCCGGTCGCCCGGATCACCCGGTGCCAGGGCACCTCGTCGCCGAATCGGGACAGCACGGCTCCGACCGTGCGCCCCGACCCGGCGCCGACGTACTCGGCCACGTCACCGTAGGTCATCACCTTGCCCGGCGGGATGCGCGCCACCGCGTCCAGCACCTCGAAGGCGTGCGGACCCGGCGCGCCGCCGAGCGAGATCCGGGTACCGAGCCCGGCGGAGAGGCTCGCCGGCGGCGCGTCACGCCGGGCCCGCTCATCCAGGCTCCCCGTGGCTCATCCAGGCTCCGTGGCTCGTCCGGCACTCAGTAGACCGGCAGCGACTTGTCGACCTGGGTCGCCCACGCGGTCACGCCACCCTGGACGTGCACGGCCGAGGAGAAGCCGGCGCCCTTCAGCGTGGCGAGCGCGTCGGCCGAGCGCACCCCGGATTTGCAGTAGACGACCACCCGACGGTCCTGCGGCAGTTCGGAGAGGTGCGCGGGCAGGTCCCCCTTGGGGATCAGGCGCGCGCCGGGGATCCGGACGATCTCCCACTCGGCCGGCTCACGGACGTCGACGAGCTCGATCGGCTCGTCGGCGTCCAGCCAGCTCTTGAGCTCGCCCGCGGTGATCGTCGAGCCGGCGGCGGCCAACTGCGCCTCTTCCGAGACCGCCCCGCAGAACGCCTCGTAGTCGATCAGCTCGGTGATCGACGGATTCTTCCCGCACAACGGGCACTCCGGGTCCTTGCGGACCTTGATCGACCGATAGGTCATCTCCAGGGCGTCATACACCATCAGCCGACCGACCAGCGGATCACCGATCCCGGTCAGCACCTTGATGGCCTCGGTGGTCTGGATGGAGGCGATGGAGGCGCACAGCACACCCAGCACCCCGCCCTCGGCGCAGGAGGGGACCATGCCGGGAGGCGGCGGCTCCGGGTAGAGGCAGCGGTAGCACGGTCCGTGCTTAGCCCAGAAGACGCTGGCCTGGCCGTCGAAGCGGTAGATCGAACCCCAGACGTAGGGCTTGCCGAGCAGCACCGCGGCGTCGTTGACCAGGTAGCGGGTGGCAAAGTTGTCCGTGCCGTCGACGATGAGGTCGTACCCGCTGAAGATCTCCATGACGTTGGAGGCGTCCAGCCGGGTCTCGTGCAGGACGACGTTCACGTACGGGTTGATGTTGCGAACCGAGTCGCGGGCCGACTCCGCCTTCGAGCGGCCGACGTCGGACTGGCCGTGGATGATCTGACGCTGCAGATTCGACTCGTCGACGGTGTCGAACTCGACGATGCCCAGCGTCCCGACGCCGGCGGCGGCCAGGTACATCAGCGTCGGCGAGCCGAGGCCACCGGCACCGACCGCCAGCACCCTGGCGTTCTTCAGCCGCTTCTGGCCGTCCACGGCGACATCCGGAATGATCAGATGTCGAGAGTACCGGCGGATCTCATCGACGGTCAGCCCCTCGGCGGGGTTGACCAGGGGCGGAAGGGACACGCTTGCTCCTCGCGTTCGGTGTCGTCCTTCGACGATGCCACAGCGCGACGCGGCCTCGCCGGTTTTGGGCCATCCGCCGGGAGGTCCCTCATCGCGGGTGCATATCGGGCATCGCGACGGTCAGCCCTTCAGTACAGCGCACGGCGTCCCCGGAGTGTTCCCGCGGCCGCCACGGGTAGACCTCTTCCGAACCGCCGCACATACAGGGAGGAGTTGAGTGCAGTGTCCTTCACTGACAAGGTCAGGAACAAGGTGCAGGAGCTCCGCGGGCGGACCAAGGAACAGGCCGGCAAGGCCACCGAGAACCGGGACCTGCAGGCGGAGGGCCGGGGAGAACGCGGCGTCGCCGACCTCAAGAACGCCGGGGAGAAGGCGAAGGACGCCTTCCGTCGCTGACCGCCCGGTACCCACCGGCCCCACGGCAACCAGCCCCACGGCACCTAACGGACCTGTTCCCCGCCGCCACCTGCCCCCGGCTCCCGCGCCGGGGCCGCTCCTCAGGTCCTCAGGCGGATCGCCGCGTCGGGGGCGTCTTCGAGGTCGGCGTCCTTGAGGCCGTCCTCGAGGAGGTGGTCTTGGCCGCGGAGGTCTTGGCGGGCGGCGTCTTCGTGGCGTTCGTCTTCGCGGTGCTCTTCGTCGAGGACGGCGTCTTCCGGGCGGTCGACCTCGTGCCCGGGGCCGACGAGGCATCCTTGACCGAAGAGGTACGGCCGCCCCGCCGCCCATCGGGCCCCTTGTCGTCGGGCCCCTTGTCGTCGGGTACCCTGCCGGTGACCCCGGCCGCCGCCTTGTCGGTAACCCCGGCCGCCGCGGGCCCCGCGTCACCACCTGCCACGGCCGCACCACCAGCCACGGCCGCTTCGCCGGGCCGTCCGGCGCGGGCGGCGGCGATGCTCGCGCGCAGCGCCGCCATGAGGTCGCCGACCGCCTCGCCGGCCAGCCCGCCCGGCGAGGCCACAACCTCGCGACCGGCGACCTTCGCGTCGATCACGGCCTGCAGGGCCTCACGGTAGTTGTCGGTGTACCTGGTGGGGTCGAAGTCGGCTGCCAGGGTGTGGATGAGCGAGGCGGCCACCGACAGCTCCTGCGGGCGCACCGCGATGTCCTCCTCGAGGAACGGAAAGTCCGGTTGCCGCACCTCGTCCGGCCAGACCATGGTCTCCAGGACGAAGACGCCGCCACGCACCCGGAGCGTCGCGAGCTGCTCGCGTTGCCGCAGGGCTATCTTCACCAGCGCGACACGGCCCGAGGCGGCCAGCGCGTCGCGAAGGAGAACGTAGGGTTTGGCGCCGGTGCGGTCGGGCTCGACGTAGTAGCTCTTCGCGAAGTAGATCGGGTCGACCTGCTCCAACGGGACGAACTCCAGCACGTCGATCGCCCGGGAGGTGGACAGCGGGAGATTCGCGAAGTCCTCGTCGGTGAGTACGACGGTCTCCCCGTCCGGCAGCTCGTAGCCCTTGGCAATGTCGGCGTAGTTGACCTCGTCCCCGTCGGCCTCCGCCACTCTCCGGTATCGGATACGAGACCCATCCGACCGTCTAACCTGGTGAAACGCGACATCCCGTTCCTGGGTCGCCGAGTAGAGCCTCACCGGGATGGACACCAGGCCGAAGGAGATCACGCCCTTCCAGGTCGCACGCATGTTCGCCCCTCACGTCACGTACCCCTATGGTGTCCCACCGGAAGCCCACGAGTAAGCCAGACAGGCGAAAAGCTTGAACCTATCAGCAGGCGAAAATCTCCAGGGCACCAGCCGCCCTGGAGACACGCCGGAGAACACCGATGGCCGGCGGGGGATATATGTGCAGGAGGGCGGAACGTACCCAGGACGGGGAGCCTGGTGCGAGCGGGGCACGGAGCCGGGAACGGCGCGGGAGCCGGGAGTGGGATGAGTGACGGACACCACCGCCACGTCCGTGACGAGGCCGGCCCGGCCGATGGCGCGTGAGGACCACCCGTTCCGGGAACATCGCGATCCGGACCCTGGACAGGTTCGGATCGTCCATTTCCGGCGCCCGTCCCAGCGGGTCGCCGTAACGACGAGCGCAGGAGGACGTCCCCATGGGAGCACCCACCGACCTTCCGGCATCCGATCTCCCGATCGAGGCGCCCGACGCCGACGCCGTCGAGCAGGCCCGGGAGATACGTCCGGCCGACCCGGCGCCGCGCTGGCTACCTTCGGCACCACCCGTCGAGGCCGACGAGTACGACGTCGTCGAGCAGAGCATCGTGGTCGAGACCGACGAGGACGACGACTACCGCTGACCCGACTACCGCTGACCCGACTACCGCTGACCCGGCGCCACCCCGCGCGAGCGACGGGCAGGCCGGCTGGTTCCGTTTCGACGAACGCCGGCCGGTCGGACCCCGCGGGTACTGTTGACCGCATCAACCAGGAGGTGCGCCATCAGCCAGGAGGTGCGCCGGTGACCGCCGAGCCAGCCCCGCCCGACACACGACCGGGCAGGGCTCCCCGGCTCCCCCGCACCGCGCGCCGCTTCCAGCTTCTGGGAGCCGCCCGCGAGGTCTTCGTCGCCCAGGGCTACCACGCAGCGGCGATGGACGAGATCGCTGAGCGGGCCGGCGTCAGCAAACCGGTGCTGTACCAGCACTTCCCCGGCAAGCTCGAGCTCTATCTCGCGCTGCTCGACGAGCACGCCACCCAGCTGGTGACAAGCGTCCAGGACGCGCTCGCCTCCACCTCGGACAACCACGCGCGCATCGCCCGGTCCATCCGAGCGTACTTCGACTTCGTCAACGACCCCTCTGGGGCGCACCAGCTCGTGCTGGAGTCGGACCTGCGCAACGAGCCCGCGGTCCGCCAGCGCATCGAGACCGCCTTCGCCCAGTGCGTGCGGGCCATCGCCGCGACGATCGTCGCCGACACCGGGCTGCCCCAGGACGAGGCCGACCTGCTCGCGGTCGGGCTGGTCGGGCTGGCCGAGACGGCGTCGCGCTGGTGGCTGGTCCGCGGTGCCACCGTGGAAAAGGAACGGGCCATCGAGTCGATGGTGGAGCTGGCCTGGCGCGGCATCGGCGGCTACCCCCGCCAGGAGCACCGGGATGCCACGCGCACGAACACGGAGCCGCACGAGGAGGTGCCCCCCACCGGCTGACGTCGTCCGGTGTACCGGGTTTACCGGACGAGCGTTTGTCGGGTGAGCGGGTGTGCCCGGAGCGAACACGCCGCCCCTGCCGCGGTGGAGAAGTCCCGGAAGCCATAGTGTGGGCGGTGATTCAAGATCGGCGGCTCTCGTCCGCCGGCGGTAGGTCCGACGAAGGCGGAGGTCATCGGGTGGAGGTCAAGATCGGCGTCCGGCAGGTCAGTCGGGAGCTGGTGCTGGAGAGCAGCCAGTCCCCGGAGGCTGTCGCCGCGCTGGTGAATGAGGCGGTCAAGGCCGACAACGGGGTGCTGACCCTCGTCGACGACAAGGGCCGGCAGGTGATAATGCCGATCGCGTCGCTGGCCTACGTGGAGATCGCCGCGACCACGACCCGACGGGTGGGCTTCGGCGCCGTCTAGGTCCCGGCCGACCACCGGCAGCGGGCCGGCGGCCGGCCCGCCGGGGAGCCGACCGGCGTCGCCGCGCCGGTCGGCGGGCCCGGATCAGGCGGACAGGCCCAGCGACGCCATCCGCCGGCCATGCGCCGACATGATGCGGTTGAAGATCGCCGCCAGCGCCTCCAGGTCGCCGACCCCGACCAACAGCCCGGTGAGCGCGTCGCGATCGACTCCGACCCGCTGGGCCTGCGTGAGCGCCTCACCGACGAGCCGACGGGCCCACAGCGCCAGCCGCCCGGCCACCGTCGGGTTGGCGCTGATCGCCGCGCACACCCGCTCGACCGCGAAGGCTGCGTGCCCGGTGTCGTCGAGCACCTTCAGAACCAGTTCGCGCGACGGTGACGGAAGCCGCGCCGCGATCTCGCGATAGAAGTCCGCCGCGATGTTGTCCCCCACGTAGGCCTTCACGAGGCTCTCCAGCCAGTCGGCCGGAGCGGTCGAGTTGTGGAAGGCGGTCAGTGGCGCGATGAACGGGGCCATCGCGAGCTCCCGGTCGACGCCAAGCCGGTCCAGCTCGTCGCTGATGGCCTGGAAATGGGCGAACTCGGCGGCGGCCATCTTCGCCAGGGCGATCTTGTCGGCAACAGTCGGTGACATCCGCGCGTCGGTGGCCATACGCTCGAAGGCGGTCAGCTCGCCGTAGGCGAGCAGGCCCAGTAGATCCACGGTCGCCTGATCCACGGTCGGCGCGGGTCCAGCATCCGGGGACGGGGGCACCCGATTGTCAAAGTCACCTACCTGACCGGGGGTGGTGATGGCGATGGGTGTCGCCGGGCCGGCCGGAGTCCGTGTCGTCTGTGCCACAGGCGCGATTCTGACACCCGCCGCAGTCGCTGTCGGCAAACACTCCTGCTAAGGAGCCCCCACCCGGGGTTACACCGGCTATACTGGAGAGTAGCCAGGGGTCGTTATGTCACCTCGGCCGCCGTGTAGCAGGCGTCGCCTCGTCACCTGTGCACCCAGAGTTGCCATCGAGGGCACCGGGGCACATGATTTTCGGGTCGCGGGCGCCGCGCGGCTCACCGCGAGCGGGTTCAGCGTAGACACCGCTCAGAGAAGACCAGGAGCGTCCCGCTGTCCGTCACAGCTGAAGTACCCACGGATGATCTAACTCCCTACGAGCCACAAACCGCCCCCTCCACCCCCGGGTCCCCGGCGGCGCCGACCTTCGCGGAGCTCGGCGTGCGCGCCGAGACCGTCTCGGCGCTGACCGAAGCGGGCATCGTGCACGCTTTCCCCATCCAGGAGCTGACGCTCCCACTCGCCCTGGCCCGCAACGACATCATCGGGCAGGCCCGCACCGGCACCGGCAAGACCCTCGCGTTCGGCATCCCGGTGGTACAGACGGTGCTGGCGGCCGAGGAGGGTGCCGACGGCCGTCCACAGGCCCTCGTCGTGGTGCCCACTCGTGAGCTGTGCGTCCAGGTGACCGCGGATGTCACCCGCGCCAGCGCCCGCCGTGGCCTGCGGGTGCTGTCCGTCTACGGCGGGCGTGCCTACGAGCCGCAGTTGTCCGCGCTGCGCGCCGGGGTCGACATCGTCGTCGGCACGCCCGGCCGCCTGCTGGACCTCGCCCGCCAGCACGTGCTCGACCTGGCCAGCGTCGGCACCCTGGTGCTCGACGAGGCCGACGAGATGCTCGACCTCGGCTTTCTGCCGGACGTCGAGCGCATCATGTCGCAGCTGCCGACCGAGCGGCAGACGATGCTGTTCTCCGCGACCATGCCCGGCCCGGTCATCTCCCTGGCCCGGCGGTTCATGAAGCGGCCCGTGCACGTCCGCGCGGAACAGCCGGACGAGGGGCGCACGGTCCCGACCACCCGTCAGCACGTCTTCCGCGCCCACGCGCTGGACAAGATGGAGGTGCTGGCCCGGGTCCTGCAGGCCGGCGGCCGGGGGCTCGCCATGGTGTTCGTGCGGACCCGGCGCACCGCGGACAAGGTCGCCGAGGACCTCGCCAAGCGCGGCTTCGCGGCCGCGGCGGTGCACGGCGACCTGGGCCAAGGCCAGCGCGAGCAGGCGCTGCGCGCCTTCCGCTCCGGCAAGATCGACGTCCTGGTCGCCACCGACGTGGCCGCCCGGGGCATCGACATCAACGGTGTCACCCACGTGGTCAACTACCAGTGCCCCGAAGACGAGAACGTCTACCTGCACCGCATCGGCCGCACCGGTCGGGCGGGCGAGAGCGGGGTGGCCATCACCTTCGTCGACTGGGACGACCTGCCGCGGTGGACGCTCGTCAACAAGGCACTCGCCCTGCCGTTCGACGGTCCGGTGGAGACCTATTCCACCTCTCCCCACCTGTACGAGGCGCTCGGCATCCCGGCGGGCGCGAAGGGCACCCTGCCGCACGCGGCGCGGACCCGCGCCGGGCTCGCGGCCGAGGACATCGAGGATCTCGGGGAGTCCGGCCGCGGCGGGCGCCGCGGCTCGCGGACCGGGCGTGACCAGGACCGTTCCGAGCCGGCGGCGGTGCCGACCCGGACTCGCGCCCGTCGGCGCACCCGCGGCGGTGGTGCAGCGGCCGCGGCCTCGGGGCTGGCCATCGCCGCGGACCCGGCGGACCCGGTCGACGAGGACGGCCGGAAGGCCGGCCCACCCGTGGTGGACGGTGCCGGGCAGACCGGGCTGGTCGAGTTCACCGGGACCGCCCCGCTCACCGACACGGACACCGACACCGCCCGCGTCGTCTCCGCCCTGGCCTCGGAGACGGGCGTCGAGGCCGAGGAGTCGCCCCGACGCCGGCACCGGCGTCGGGGCAACCGTGGCCGCGGCACGGGCACGATGCGGGAGGCCGGCGACGGTACCGAGGCCGCGGCCGACGCGCCGCCTCGAGCCGAGTCGGCCTGACACCCCGGCGGCCCCGCGTACCCGCGGGTGTCGCCGGCCCGCGGGTGTCGTCAGCCCGCGGGCCGAAAATGCAGACCCAACCGGACCCAGCTCAGCCGCCGGCACGAGGGACAGCGCACCAACGAGGGATGCCGGAGTCGGACCAGCGGTAGATGGACGCTCGGCGTCAGGACGCGCAGCGCGTGCCAGGCGCCGAGGGGGCTGGTCTGCCCGCATCGGGAGCAGCTGACGGTCAGGCTGGTGTTCGGCGGTGTCACGGGGCGAACGCCGCTATACAACGCACGCTTTCCATGCGCGTCCCGACCCACCGTCGATCTCGCGCGGACCGGAGTGATCACGGGAGGTCGGGTGCCACGCGGACGCAGCCGGTCGAACCCGGCCGTCGCCCGGTCCTGCGCCTGTCCCGGCGCCTGCGTCCCGCCCGGCACCCGGCCGGGTGTCCACCCGAGCTCGTTCACCGTCGACTCACACCCGCACCTCTCCGGCGCAGGCCGGTTCGCCGACCTGCGCCGGTGGGCGGGAATGGTCCCGCATGCCCACGGGCCGGCCGTCCCCCTCCCGAGGGCGTTGCCGCCGACCGGGCGAGGTGGTCCCCGGGCCGTCAACGGTTTCGGCGGCCTGCCCAACCGCGGTCCCGGCAGGGTCAGCGATGCCGGCGATGTCAGCGATGCCGGCGGCCGTGCCCACCCCCGCGACCCCGGCGATGGCCCGGGCATGCGACCGGTAGGCCTCGGCCCCCTTGGAGCGCCGTGCGGTCGTCAGGATGGACCGCCCCGTTCCCGGCGCCTCGGCGAAGCGCACCGAGCGGGCTACCGGCGGCGCCAGCACCGCGATGTCGTACCGGGCGGAGACGTCGGCGAGCACCGCCCGGCAGTGCGCCGTGCGACCGTCGAACAGGGTCGGCAGCACGCCGCGGACCCGCAGGCCGGGATTGGTCAGCCGCTGCACGTCGTGCACCGTGTCCAACAGCTGGCCGACGCCGCGGTGGGACAACGTCTCGCACTGCAGCGGCACGATGACCTCGTCCGCCGCCGTCAACCCGTTGATGGTGAGCACGCCCAGGGAGGGCGGGCAGTCGATGAGGATGAAGTCATACTCGTCGACAATCTCGGCGAGGGCGAGCCGCAGCGCGTGCTCCCGCCCGGTGCGTGACAGCAGCACCGCCTCACAACCCGCCAGCTCGATGGTCGCGGGCAGCAGATCGGTGCCGTCCGGTGTCCTGGTGATGATGATGCCGGCGGACAACCGTCCCAGCAGGACGTCGTGCACCGACAGTTCGAGGGCATCCGGATCCAGCCCGAGCGAAAAGGTCAGACATGCCTGTGGGTCGAGATCGACCAGCAGGACCCGACGGTCCAGCTCGCACAGCGCGGCACCGAGACTCGACACGGAGGTCGTCTTGGCAACGCCGCCCTTCTGATTCGCAACAGCGAGTACTCGGGCCACACCGATCAGTGTGGGGGCGTGGCCGATCCGTCACAACACTTGACGGGCGAAAAGCTCGACGCGCCCCCGAGGCCACTCTGCAATCACCCTAAGTCGGGCACCGACCAACCATCCGCAACACTGGTAGATCCGGGCGTACCGCTCGTCTCATCCGGGGTGCGCCGCCGGGCGCGGGTCAGCTCGAGGCGGGGGCGGCAGTCTGCACCACCTCGAACGACCACAGCGTGGCCGCGGTGGCCGCGGGGGCACCCTGCCCCCCCGCCGGGGCCCCGTGGCCCGCGGGAGCGCCCTGACCGGCCGCAGCCTGCCGGTGGCCCTCGCCGAACGCCTGCAAGGACTGCCACTTCTGGAAGTCCTCCTCGCTACGCCAACGGGTGTAGACGAGGTAGGTGTCCGTGCCCTCGATCGGGCGCAGCAGCTCGAACCATTCGAACCCGTCGGCCTGCTCCACCATGCCGGCGCGGCCGGCGAACCGCTTCTCCAGGGTGTCTCGCAGCTCCGCGGGCACGGTCAATACGTTGATCTTAACAACGCTCATGTCTTCAACCGTAGTGCGCGGGATCCATCACCGCGCCGCTAGAGTCCCCCGACGTGCCAGGTCTTCCCCGTGTCGCCGTCCTCGGTCTCAATGCCGCCGGAACCGCCGCGACGATCACACTCGCCGACGGTGGGCTGACCGTCACCGCGTTCTCCGACGGCCCCACGCCGCCGCCGTCCCTCGCCGAACTCGCCACGCACGGTCTGACTGATCGTGTCGTCGCCGTTACTCCTAATACGTTACGCCTGGTCGGAGCCGCCACGCACGGTCCGCCTTTTGAGGTGCACGGCGGTCCCCACCCGAGTAACGAGGCACGCCCGGGTGACGAAGCCCACCCACTCGGCGTTTTCGAGGCCGTGGTGCTCACCGGCCCGGCGGCGCGGCTGGGTCCGGCCGGGACGGGCTCGGCCCGTTTCGGCGAGGTCTTCGATCTCGAGGTTCCCTGGCTGTTCCATGTCGCGGGTCCCGCGCAGCTCGCGGCTGCCCAGGCCCGGTGGATCGGGGAATACCTGCGCGGGCGGTACACGCCGCCGTCGCCCGATGAGATGGCCGCTCGCCCGCGACTGGCCGGCCGATCGCTGCGCGGCGGGGCACACGGTCAGCTGGCATCGCTGGACCGGGAGCTGCGCGCGGGGCATGCCCGGGCGGCCGAGGCCGGCTACCCGATGCCCCAGCCGCCTGGGACGACCCTCAACCCAGGATAGCCGGGGTGAGACGGGCAAGCCGCTCCGCCGCGGACTCCAGGGTCGTGAGTTTCTT
>NZ_CDWRCL010000106.1:0-12914 GCF_977927575.1 Frankia sp. CcCS3 | reverse complement strand
GAAGACCCACGAAAACCCCGCCGCAACCCCTATTCACGACATACCGCCGACCTCCTACACACCACGCCCAGCGGATAGCCATCGCTTCGCACCGGATTCAGGCGAGCAGCGAGGCGAAACCAGTGGCTCAGCCGACCGCAGCCGGCCACGGCCCAGATCATCAGTCCGCCGCCGAGACCACTACCAATCGTGTCGTCACCCCTCCGCCACCCGCGCCCAGTCCCTGACGACCCACGAACCTCCCAAGGCCCACACTGCTTGGTAGGCACCCCGCCGGTAGGCACACCTTCCTGGAGAGCCGATGACGCCCGACATCGCCGTGGCCCGCGAGCTACTCGCCGCCCAGCCCTTCAGTCGGCTGCTCGGCGCCCGACTCAGCCGCTTCGAGGCAGGGGTGGCCGAGCTGACCATCCCACTCGGAGATCATCTGCGCCAGCAGCACGGCGGGGCGCTGAGCTACGCCGCCGACACGGCCCTCACCTTCGCCGCCGGCAGCATCGCGGGGGACGCCGTCCTGACCTCCGAGATGAAGATCAATTATATCCGGGGGGCGCGGGGCGACGAGCTCATCGCCCGCGCCGAGGTCGTCCATGCCGGTTCCACCCTGGTCACCGTGCGCTGCGAGGTCTTCGACCGCGGCGGGTACGGGGACGGGGAACGGCTCTGCGCCGTCGCGCTCGGCACCGTCGCGCGCCGCTGACCACCGGCACGCCCCTCGTGACGACCAGGCTTCCGTAGGCTCGAAGGAGTGTACGGCCGAGCCCCCGGAGGTGCACATGGCCAGCAGCGTGAAGACGGCGGACCGGCCGATGCGCTCGCACGCGCGCCGCAACCGCGAGCGGATCCTCGAGGTGGCCCGGGACGCCTTCGCCGGCAGCGACAGGGACATCTCCCTCAACGAGGTCACCAGGCAGGCGGGGGTCGGGATCGGCACGCTCTTCCGGCACTTCCCCAACCGGGACGCGCTGCTCGAGGCGCTGCTGCAGGACCGGGCCGCCGCGCTACTCGACGAGGTGGACCGGCTGCTGGACGCCCCGGACGCGGGCGCGGCACTGTTCGGCTGGCTTGACAAACTGATCGCACACATCGCGACCTACCGGGGGGTGGCCGCCAGGCTGCTCACCATGGTGCGCGACGAGGAGACGGAGCTGCACGCGTCCTGCCACTCCCTCGAGCAGGCGACGCTGGCACTCCTCGTCCGGGCCCAGCGGGCCGGCGACGTCCGGTCGGACGTGCGGATCGAGGAGGTGATCTCTCTCGTGACCGCTATCGGCTGGATCCGGGAACAGGCGCCGGAGCGGGCGGGCCACGCCCGGCCCCTACTCTCGATCATGACCGATGGCCTGCGGGTTCAGTCCGGGCCGACGACCGGTGATACCCCGAGGTCTTACAAAACGGAGCACCACACCGGTACGGTGTCATAGACGACGGATCATGACGGATCACCCGGGGGGAGGCGGTGCCATGGGCGGCGGCGTTCCCGCGCGCCACCGACGCCCGGCCGTTCCCGACGAGGCCGCGGATAGCACCGCGATGCGGGACGCTGAACCTGCCCGGCTGATTCCCGGCACGCACCACCTGGCACGGGCCTGACCGGCTATCTTGCCCCGCCTCGAAGGCGTCCGGCTGGCCGACATCCCGGCCGGTTACGTACCGGTTACGTATTAGGAGAACCGGTTACGCACCACAAGCGTATGCACCAGAAGGGAAGGACCTGGCGAGCGACGACACGGCGCCGGACGGCTCGGCGAGGAAGGGTCGGCTGCGGCTCGGGGCGTTACTGCACGGCGTCGGCGGCACCGTCGCCGGCTGGCGCCACCCCGACGTGCCGGCGGACGGGGCCATCGACTTCGACCTCTACCGGCGATGGATCCGCACCGCCGAGAACGGCCGCTTCGACCTCGTCTTCATCACCGACACCCTCTACGTCACCGCGGAGTCCACCCCGCAGTACCTGGCGCAGTTCGAACCGGTCGCACTGCTCGGCGCGCTCGCCGCGGCGAGCAGCCACATCGGCCTGGTCGGCACGATCTCCACCTCCTACAGCGAGCCGTTCGTCATCGCCCGCCAACTCGCCACCGTCGACCACATCAGCGCCGGCCGGGCCGGGATCAACATCGTGACCTCCGCGCCGGCGGGAACCGCGCTGAACTTCAGCCGCTCCGAGGAGGAGCACCCCGAACACGACACGTGCTACCGGATCGCGGCCCGTGGCCTGTGGGACTCCTGGGAGGACGGCGCCCTGCTCCGAGACAAGGAGTCGGGGGTGTTCTTCGACCGTGCGCGGCTGCACACCCTCGACCGCCGCGGGGAGTACTTCTCCGTGCGGGGACCGCTGAACATCGAACGGCCGCCGCAGGGCTACCTGATGATCTTTCAGGCCGGCCGACGGGTGTGCCCCTGCTGTTCATCGCGGTCACCGTGTTCGTCGCCCCGACCGAAGCGGCGGCCGAACGCCTTTACCAGGAGGTGGCCGGCCTGGTCAACACCGACGAGGCGCTGCGCTATCTCTCCCTCATCTTCGGTCAGCACGACTTCGGCGGCTACGACCTGGACGCCCCCTTCCCCGAGCTGGGTGAGATCGGCAACGACGGCTTCCAGGACAGCACCCGTCGGATCAAGCAGATGGCCCGGGAACGGGGGCTGACCTTGCGCCAGGTCGCGCTGGAGGCGGTGACCCCCCGCGGGGAGTTCATCGGGACGCCCGAGCAGATCGCCGACCGCATGCAGGAATGGTTCACATCCGGAGCCACGGACGGTTTCATGCTTCTGGAGGCGATGCCACGCGGTCTGGAGGCCTTCGTCGAGCTGGTGGTCCCGATCCTGCAGGAACGCGGGCTGACCCAGCGCGAGTACACCGGCGGAACCTTCCGTGAGTCCCTCGGTCTGCCGATCCCCCCCAACCGTTTCACGAAGCAGGACGTCGCAGCCGACCCCACCGGCCCAGACAGCCCAGATAACCCAGATAACCCAGATAACCCCGCCGGTTAGTCGACAGGGAGAGGACCGGGCGGCGGGTGGCTCGCCGCGAGCAGCGGACGCGAGCGGGCGGGTCGCGCGTGCCGGCGGGTCGCGAAGGCCCGCAGGAAGGTCCGCACGCCCATGCGTACGGCGTCGTCGAGGTCGACCGGGCGGATGGGCCGGGTGCCCAGCGCCGACAACGCCGGGAGGTCTCCGGCAACGAGCGACATGAACTGGCTCGCGGCGCTCTCGGGATCATCGACGTCGAGATGCCCGCGGTTCGCCAGCCGCGCGAGCCGTCCGGCCAAGGCGTTCACGACCGGCTGCCCCCGAGCGACACCACCTCGTCGTACAGGTCGGGCATGTGGGGGCCTCGGCGTACAGCAACCGCTGCAACGCCCAGCCCTCATCGCTGAGCTGGCATTCCAGGATCAACAGCCAGCACTGGAGCAGAACACCCCGGGAGTGCTCGGCCTCGTCCTCGCGGCGATCGTCGGCGCCGAGTTCATGCTTCAGCTCGACGGCACGATCGTCACCGTCGCGCTACTCGATCTTCAGACGGATCTGGGCCTGTCCGCCGGCTCGGCGACATACTCGGCCACCGCACCACCTTCATCGCGGGCACCAGCCTGCTCGCCGCCGCGTCCCTGCTCGCGGGACTCGCACCGGGCGTGGGCCTGCTGCTCACCGGCCGTGTCCTGCAGGGCGGCGGGGCGGCGCTGGCCGGCCCCGCGGGGCTCGCGCTGCTCGCGACGACCTTCAGCGGGGTGCGCCAGCAACGGGCGTTCGCCGTCTACTCGACGGTGACGGGGCTCGCGGCGTCCGCCGGCATGGTGCTCGGGGGGATCCTCACCGACCTCACGAACTGGCGGGGGACGCTGCTGATCAACGCTCCGATCGGCCTCGCCGTCGCGGTGCTCGCCGCCCGGGTGGTGCCCCCGCTCCTCGGGCGGCCAATCGGCCGGCCCTGGACCTCGCGGGGGCGGTCCTGTCGGTGCTCGGCATGACGGCCCTGGTGTTCGGCTTCGTGCGGGCCGCCGACTCGGGAGCCGTCGCGGGTCTGGCGGGCGGTGTGGTGGTCCTGGCGGGCTTCACGCTGCGGGAGTCGCCGGCGGCATCGCCCCTGCTCCCCCTGCGGGTGCTCACCCACCGGGCCGGGCGGGCGCGTTCGTCGACCTGCTGCTGATGGCGTTCGTGCTGACGAGCTTCCTGTTCTTCCTGACCCAGTTCCTCCAGCGGGTCCTCGACCTGGAGCCGCTCGTCACGGGGCTCGCGTTCCTGCCGTTCGGCGTGTCCCTGCTGCTGACCGCCCGATCCGTGCCCAGGATCCTCGCCCACCTGAACCCGCGGGCGCTGGCCCTCATCGGCTTCACCGTGATCATCCTGGCGATGCTCTGGCTCAGCCTGCTCGACGCCGGCAGCCGCTACGCCGTCGACGTCCTCGCCCCGATCATCCTGCTGGGCGCGGGCGCCGGGGCGGCCGTGGTGCCGCTCAACCTCATCGTCCTGTCGCAGACCGCTCCCGAGGATGTCGGTGTCACCTCCGCCGTGCTCCAGTCCGCGTTGTCGGTCGGCGGGTCCCTCGGCCTCGCCGTCCTGCTGACCCTGTTCACCGGCGCGGACGGCGTCGCCACGGGCGCCGCGCGCGCCTTCCTGGGCGGCGCGGTCATCACCGCGGTCGCCGTCCTGATCGGCCTCGCGGTCTGGTACCTGCCCGGACGCCGATCCGCCGACCCGGCCAGCTGAATCAGCGCGGCCCGGACCTCGTGGGTTTCGCCCTTCTCCGCGGTCCGGACTGTCGGTCCGGACTGTCGCCTCGATGCCGCCGTTCGGTTTCTCCGGCGGCACGGACGGACAGACGGACAGACGGACACGGACGGACAGATGGGTAAGAGCGGCCCGTGCGGGAACTGGTACTCCGAAGGATGCGTATCCGCAGACCCCGATGAAGGGAGCCGATCAAATGACCACGACAGCCGAGACCGGGAACGTCACCGGCACGAAGGACGCCCAGTACGACCTGCTGTGGTTCACGGAGAGGTGCCTGAGCAACGCGCTGCGGCTGGAGACCTACATCGGCGACGCCGAGCGCGACGGCGACCAAGAACTGGCGAGCCTGTTCCGCCGGGCGCAAAACGAGAGCCGCAAGGGCGCCGAGGAGGGCAAGCAGCTGCTACGCAACCGGCTCTGACCCGACCCCTCCCCACCTCCTCCGGTGACTTGCCCCGGTGACCTGCCTCCTCCGGTCCGATCAGCGCCTGGATGCTCCCCTTGCCCACCGGGCGCCCGGTACCCCGGGACGGCAGGTGACCGACCGCGGAGACGACCGACCGGTGTACGGTCCGCAGTGTCTTGCCGGTCGGTCGCCACGATCGCCGAGTGCGGTCTCGTCGGGTTTCCCGCACGGGTGCCATGGGCATCATCCCCGGTCAACCCCAACCGAAACCCACGAGGGAACTACGTACTGTAAGTAGATCGGGTAACGGGCGGATCAGGGTGACGGGCGGATCGGTCCGTGTGAGCGGAGCGCGCGAGGTGGCGCCAGACCATGTCGGGTTAGACCATGTCGGGGTCGGCCACGAGGAGGTCGGCCACGACGACGTGGCCGTTGCGCAGCGGCTGGCGGTGCCGGACCGGCACCGCCAGCCATCGGGCGAGCGTGAGCAGGTCGTCGTCGCGGCGGACGGTGAAGCCGTGGGCGGCAAGCATCCGACGCATCGCGGCGGGGGTCCATGCCGAGCGGTTGGGTTCGCGGGCCAGGGGATCGGGGCGCCGTGACACGATGGTTAGCACCCGTGCCGCCAGCCGGCCGAGAAGCGCCGAGAGCGTCGGCGTGTGGTAGTGAACGATCAGGCGGCTTCCCGGGGTCGAGCGCCCCGCGACGACCCGGGTCGTGGCGGCGACTTGGCCCCGGGTGAGGTAGGGCACGACACCCTCCCAGATCCAGACCGTCGGCACCGTCGGCCGATGCCCTACCGACGTCAGGGCCGCATCGAGGTCGTCGCGGCTGAAGTCCACCGGCACAAAGCGCGGTGTCGTTCCGGAACGCGGTGTCGTTCCCGGCGGCCCCGCCTCCCCGGGCCGATCCGCGTCTCCGAGCCGGTCGAGCTTGTCCCGCTGGGACGCCGGATGATCGACCTCGAATACGGCGACGGCGGCGAGCTCCGGCATCCGCCAGGGCCGCCCGTCCAGGCCCGCGCCGAGAACCACCAGTTGCTCCGCCCGCCGCACCCCCCGATCGCCGACGGCCTCACCCTCGGCCCCGCCGACGGCCTCCCGGAGGGCCTCGTCGATGGCGACGGTACGCGGCACCATCACCTCACCGCAGGCCCGCACCATCTCGAACTCGAGCCGCGCCCCCACCCCCGCGGCGGGACACCGCCGCGCACCCACTCGACAACGCCCCGTTCGTCGGCGCGCAGGAACATCATTGCTGTCGGATCGTCGAACCGGTCGATGGCGATGCGCCCGTGCGCAACGGCCCGCCCCTGGCACACCAGCACCACGGTCCGGCTCGCGCCCCCGTGACCGCCCATGGGCCGATGTGCCTGCACTCTTCCACGATTGCATGCCACTACCGCGGGGGCACCCACAGGCAAGAAGATGATCATCGGCCTGTCGTGCTCGCCATCGGCGGCCATGGCCGGGTGAGCGTGCTGGAAGCCGTGCACATCCACCTCGGCCTCAAGGCCCAGTCCCGCGCACCGCACGACGGCAGGCCGTTCACCGAAAGTGTCGATGGTTGCAGTGAAGCAGGCGGCATCGTGAATCGCGTGCACGACAACGCTGCCTCCGTACCCACTACAGTGGGCCGTCCGTTGCCGATCCACCCTGGTCACAGGGGGCGCGCCAGCATGCCCACCGAAGAGACCCACACCAGGTCCGGATGGCAGGATCACTCCAGGAGACCGTCGGCTTTCTCCCACCGTTACGTTCGTCGTTCCCGTCCCGCGCACCGTCTCCCCGGAAAGGGGCCAACACCCTGATGGCCGAGCAGTCCCCCCCGTCGCAGCATCGAGTCCTGGGCGCACGAGCTGCCTGTGAGCTTCGTGGAATGCCGCACCATGGGACATCGCTGGCAGCCCCACAGCGCCACCTGGGACCGTGAGGCCCGCGCCTACCACGTCATCCACGCCTGCGACCGCTGCCACACCCAGCGCAAAGCCTGGTGGACCCGCAACGGCGAGGTCACCGCCGCCGGCTACACCTACCCCGAGGGCTATCTCACCCGTGACGTCGGCTATATCGGAGCCGACGGCCGCGGCGTCCTGCGCACCGAGTACCTCACCCGCATGTTCAACACGACCACTCGGCGTGCCAGCGCGAACGGCCACGGGGACGCGGCGCCGGAGTCCTGAACGAGACCCGAACGAAACCCGGTCGACGACCCCGAAAGCTGCGGCAACCCTGAAAGCTGCGGCAAACTCGTCCGGGCCTGCCGACGAGAGCATGACCGTTCCTCCTGCCGCGCGGACCCGGGCGGTGGCACCCGGTGGCCTCCGCCGGGCCCGCCGTGGCGGCGGCCGGCGGGGCGTGCTCCGCCTAGTTACCGTCGGAGACGGTGGGCAGGCATCCGACATGACGCATACCCCGAAAACCGGTGTGCTGGCCCGCCTGACCAACACGGCGCGCCAGGAACAGAGCGAGTACGCGGGCGACGAGCCCCGCCCGCTGCGCGGCTATCTCGCCACCCTGTCGGCGTATAGCGGGTTGTGCGCGGCTCTCGGGCTGATCGGCCGGGTGTCCGGTGCGGTCCTGCCCGAGCGGTTCGCGGTCCCCGACCTGATTCTCGTCACGATCGCCACGCACAAGCTGAGCCGCATTCTCGCCAAGGACCCGGTGACAAGCCCGCTGCGCGCCCCCTTCACCCGCTTCCGCGGCACCGCGGGACCGGCGGAACTCGCCGAGGAGGTCCGCGAGCACCCCCCGGCCCGGCACAGCGTGGGTGAGCTACTCACCTGCCCGTTCTGCACCGCGCAGTGGGTGGCCACCGGCTTCGTCTTCGGCCTGGTCGTCGTGCCTCGGCCGACGCGGCTCGCCGCATCCGTCTTCACGGTGGTCACCGGCTCCGACCTACTTCAGCTTGTCTACGCGAACGCGCAACAACAGGCCACCAGGGGCTGACCATTCTCTCCCGGGTGATGGGTTGTTGCACCCAGATCACGGGAAATGGTGGCGCGGTGATGATGTGTGACGTGTGTACGCGCATGCGCACGCGCGTACACCTGCGCGTGCATACTCCAGAAGAATCGGGTCCGGTCCCATCGTAAGGAGTCGAAATGAAATAACTTGCGCGTTTCGAACCCTCCACAGGCCTGTGACCTGCGATGATGCTCTCGATCACGTATTTGTTACTTCATTACGTCCCCTAAGAGCCGGATGCACGTGCAGACGTTTGAACCCCGCGGTGCCCGGCGAGAGGCCAAGGGCCATGGCGGGCAACCTGCGCGAACTCCCTCGCTGGACCGCCGACCGCGAAGGCCTGGAACGGGTCCGAAGAACTCAAATCATCAAAGCATCGCCGAACGGTGGTCCGTGTGTCATATCTCAGCCTGCGTTCGTGTTGAAATAGGCACGGAAGAGGGGCCCGAGGCGCCAAGATGCTCATCTGGAGCGCCGTGGCGAGAGTATGGACAGAAACTTACCGAATGTCACCGTAAGACGCAGGAGCGGCACCGATAGTGATATCAACGGTTTTCACCGGTCGACCTTCGTCCGCCATGGCCGCCGTGGGCGGCTCCGGACGAGCTACGTGAAGAGGGGTGCGTGAAGAGGGGTGCATGATGGAGTCCTCGACTGACCAGTCGAGCTGGTCGGACGTGTGGTCGCACATTCCGGCCGCGAATCCGCAGCGATCCGGCCCGCTCTGGGCGTTGGCGGTCCTCATCGGGCCGGATCGGGCGGTGGAAGGTGTCGTCGGGTTCTTCGTGACACCGGCCGAGGCGAACCGGCACGCCCGGGCGGGGGGCTACGAGAACTGGCTGGTGATTCCGGCGCTGGACCTGCACGGGGTGGGTGGGCCGGTGGCGGTCCTGTGACCGGCGGACCGCCCGATCGCGACGTCGGTCCGAGCCCCCGCGGAAGCCCTTCCTCGGGAGAGGGCACACTGGTATCCCGACGTACCACTCCCCCGCATGCAGCACCCACGACACCCACGACAGATCGACCACAGACCCATTCCGACCATGGGCTCTCCCCGGACTCCTCCTCCCCCGGGTGCCCCGCGATCGCCGGGCGCCCCACGATCGAAGGTGTAATCGAAGGTGCAGCTGACGGCCGGCCCCCTCTACGCGCTCTACACCCGTCGCCTGCGTCGGCAGGTCATGGCGGGTCCACTGCCTGCGCACGTCGGGCTGGTCATGGACGGCAACCGCCGCTGGGCCCGCGAGATGGGCATGGCGAATCCGAGCCTCGGCCACAAGTACGGCGCCGAGCACGCCGAGGACGTCCTGTCCTGGTGCGAGCTTGTCGGGATCAAACACGTCACCGTGTTCGTCTGCTCGACGGAGAACCTGCAGCAGCGCGGGGACGCCGAGGTCGCCTTCCTCATGCAGGTGATCGAGCAGGTGGTGGCCGACCGGCTCGGGCGGCCAGACGCCCGCTGGCAGGTCCATCTCGCGGGCATGCTGGACACGCTGCCGGACAGCACGGCCCGTGTCCTCAAGGATGCCGTGGAGACGACCCGCGGAGTCACGACCGGCGCTCACGTCACCCTCGCCGTCGGGTACGGAGGTCGCCAGGAGGTCATCGAGGCCCTGCGCGAACTGCTGTACGAGCGGGCCGAGGCGGGGGACTCGCTGGCCGACGTCGCGTCGACGCTGACCGTGGACGACATCGCCCAGCACCTCTACACTGCCGGCCAGCCCGACCCCGATCTGGTGATCCGCACCAGCGGGGAACAGCGGCTGTCCAACTTCCTGCTCTGGCAGAGCGCCTACTCGGAGCTGTATTTCTGCGAGGCGTACTGGCCGGCGTTCCGTGAGATCGATTTCCTGCGCGCCCTGCGCAGCTTCGCCGCCAGGGAGCGACGCCACGGTGCCTGATCCGCGCCTGGCCCGCCCCTGAACCGCCCTTGAACCACTCCTGAGCCGCCCTTGGACGGCGGGCTGCGTGCGCCTGGTTTTTCCACTTCCCGCTGCCCGATCATTTCTTTCTTTATCTGGCTATTTCCCCCTTCCCGCCTTTTTCCTTTCCTTCTTTCCTTCCCCCTTTCCTCCCTTGAGCGGGGCTGGTATCCCCCGGACAGGAAGATCGTTCAGACGGTCAACGCCGGTCATGGGCCACCTATGGGCTTCAGGGATGTGTAGAGCGCCCGCCGCACCGTCGTCGTCCGACGGCTGGCCACCCGCCCGGTCGGCCGCATCCTGCCCGCGGAAACGCCCAGTTGGTGCCATTACCGCAAGTAAGGAGTCGAAATGAAATAACTTGCGCGTTTCGAACCCTCCACAGGCCTGCTGACCTGCGATGATGCTCTCGATCACGTATTTGTTACTTCATTACGTCCCCTAAGTGCTTATTGCGCCATCAGCGAACTACCGTCGAGTCTCCGTCGCGCTGGTGCAAGCCTGTCGCCTGTCGGGACCTGATGTCAGACATAAACGGAGCATCAATGGCATCCGCCACCAGCGTCCACAAGGGTTGGAAGATCTTCTTCACCAGAGAGGAGACCGAGATGGTCGCTAACGGCGTCGACATAGCCGCGATAGTTTCGGCCGTCATACCCGAGCCGGCCACCGCCACGGTGGCGTCGGTGGCCCCGCGAATCCTCGCTTTTTACGCGAATCGCGCTCTCAAAATCAACAAGAGGCTCGGCCTCGAGGTCAACATGCCCAGCCCCAATTTCCCCGTCCGCACCGAAACCATCGGGCCCCCGGTGTGGCCTTTCCGAATCTAGCCATGATCAAAAATGGCGGCCGGAACGTCGTCAACACCGTTGATTATCTTGTCTGCACTCCCCGGAGGCACCGAGATACCTGACCGCCGCTGACGATGAACAGCGCCGACGACGAACGCTGAAGCCGACGAGCCGGGAGGTCCCTCCGTCCCACCCACGAGTGCCGCCCGCCGACGTCCGATTTCGCTGGCCGGTTGACCGGCCATCGCCGGCGATGAGACCGGCGATGGCCTGGGACCATGGATCGTCCTGGTCCGTCAGCTCGCTGTTACTACTGCACCTGCTGCCGGAACCAGCGGACGACCGCGGCCGTACCGGCCTTGTTGGAGTCGAGATGACCGACGTTGGGTCCCAGGTTGATGATCGGGGCGTCGGCGCCACTTGCCAGGAACGCGGCCCGGCAGTGCTCGCTGTTGGCCCGCGGAACCTGATGGTCGGCGCCGCCGACGTAGAGCCGGACCGGCACCCTCGGGTTCCAGTTCGAACAGGTCTTGTCCGCCGCCCACAGCGCCACGGCCAGCCGGCCCTGGGGGTTGCGGAGCAGGTCGAAGCCGTGTGGGGTGAGCAGCTTGTCGGTGGTCGCCGGCAGGCCGGCGAGGATCTGCTCCCCGGTGTGCTTGCCGTCGAAGAGCGTCGCGACCTTCGGGTCCTGGAACACCTCCGCCGGCGAGCGGTACAGGTGGTGCAGGCGGTTCCAGGAGACGAGGAAGAAGGCGGTGTAGCCGACGCCGAAGGGCCATGCGACCTGCCCGTTCAGCCACGCCGGCAGCTCCACGGAGCGCAGGTCATAGGCTCCGCTGACGGGCGCGAGGGCACCGAGCCGGAACGACGGGTCGGCGCCGGCCCGCAGCGCCTTCCCCAGTCCCGTCGCCGCCGAAGCGCCCTGGGAGAACCCGGTGACCAGCACATCCCGTTTGAACTTCCGGCCTTCACGCTCGGCGACAGTGCGCGCCGCGCGGAGCAGGTCCAGCGACGCGCTGGTCTCCGAGGGGACGTCCAACCACGGATGGTCACCCGGCCCGACGCCGTAGCCCAGGTAGTCGGGGGCGACCGTCGCGAACCCGGCGGCGGCGTAGGTGAGGGCCGGGGCCTGCCCCCAGGAGTTGGCCTCCAGATCGGTCGCGGTCGACGGGGCGTCCGTGCGGTTGATCTCGGTGCCGTGGGCGTAGGAGACAACCCGTAGCCAGCGGTCCTCGGTGCGCGGCAGCGCCACCAGGCCGCTGGCGGTCGTCCGACGTCCACGGGGGTCGATCGTGTAGTACACGACCCGGTAGGTCCGCACCCCCGACCGGATCACCTCCGGATCGGCATCGAACCCGGTACCGGCCAGGACCGCCCGCACATACTCCGCCGACAGGACCCGTAGCCGTTTGACGGAGACCACATCCCCGCGGTAAGAGGATGTGTGGCGCCAAGCCGTGGTCGGCCCGGTGGCCGCGGCGGGGTCGATGAGGGCGGTGGTCGTCGCGGTGGCCGTCACCGCGGTCGTCGCGGCGAGGACGAGCCCCATGACGGTCCGGCGCCGCCGGGAACGCCGTCCCCTCCTCACGATGTCCTGCCGCCCGTGACGTACCAGCCGCACGTGACGTCTCTGCGGCGCGTAGCCTCCTTCCGGGACATGACCCGTTTCCTGCTCGTGACCCATTTCCCGCATGTGACTTCCTTCCCGCACGTGACCAATTTCCTGCTCGTGACCAATTTCCCGCATGTGACGCCCCAGTGGCACATGACTTCTTTCCTGCACGTGGCCTCTTTCCTGCATGTGACTTCCTTCCCGCGTGTGCATTGCGATGCCGGTGACGCTAGAAGTGGGCCTGTCGCCACGCCGGTGATCCTAAAAGTGGGCCTGTCCAGGATGAATGCGGTCAGCAGGTCGACCCGGGCGGGGAAAACCACCGCACACGGGCTTCGAACGGCCTACCGGCTTCCGCCGGTGATGATGGCAACCGTGCCGGGGAGATCGAACAGCCGCTCAGGTGTCTTCATCGCGCCCTCTGCCCGCCCGTCGGATGACCGCCACCTGCTGGCTGCCATCACGCCCTGCCCGGATGATCAATGT
>NZ_CDWRCL010000105.1:0-12946 GCF_977927575.1 Frankia sp. CcCS3 | reverse complement strand
GGCCAGCAAATCGTACTCCCGCGCCGTCACCTGGACCGGACGGCCGTCGACGGAGATCCGCCGGCTGCGCCGGTCGAGGACGAGCGGCCCGTGCCGGACCACGTCGGAGCCCTCACCGGTGGCCCGGACGGCGCGCCGCCGCACCGCCCGTATCCGGGCCAGCAGTTCGGCGAATCCGAATGGTTTGACCAGGTAGTCGTCGGAATCGAGGTCCAGGGCCTCGACCCGGTCCGCCTCGTCCCCCCGAGCCGTCACCACGATCACGGGGGTGTCCCCGCGCTCGCGGATGCGCCGGCACACCTCCGCGCCGTCGATGTCGGGCAGTCCCAGGTCCAGGAGCACGAGGTCGGGCGGGGACACGCCGTCGACCCGGGCGAGCGCGGCCTCCCCGGTCCGCACCCGGTCGGCGGTGTAGCTGGCACGGTCCAGACCGCGCACGAGCTGGGTACCGAGGCCGTCGTCGTCCTCGACTACCAGTACCCGGGCGCCGAGGGGGTCGGGATACCGCTGCAGGTCCGCTGCGTGTGCTCGAGAGCCGTTGCCTGCAGGCGTCGCCATAGCATGACAGTAGGCGGCACTGGGCGCGTCCGGCCGCCGGCCCCGCGGGTGCCACCGCGATTCCGCCGTCGCCAGCTCCGATTCCGTCAGTATCTACTCGTTTCGTAACGTCTGCCCATTTTGCCGGATCCAGCCCGGTCTCACCGGCTCGGCCGGCAGCGTGTCGCCGGACGACAGCGCGGCGAGGATTCCCTCGAGGGCGTGCCGGGGAAGATCGATCAGCCGGGCGGCTAGCAGGTCGGGATCGCGCGCGACCCGGGTCACGGCGGCCCGGGCGTCGCGCTGGGAGAGCGTGCGCCCCGAATCCTCCCGGACGATCCGGATGAGCCCGTCCCGCCAGACGTTGCCGATCTTGCCGTGCGGGCGGTCCAGCAGCCACCGGGCGGGCCGGTCGGCGGGGCCGAGCGCCGCCGGGTCGACGGCCGTGAACGTCACGAGCCGCAGGTCCCCGAGGTCCCGGGTGGGGGTGGCGGTCCACTTCGCCCGCAGCTGCCGCAGCGGGTCACCCTGGGCCCGCCGGCGGCGGACGCCCAGATCGGGGTGATCGGAGGAGACGACGACGGCGAGCCGGTCCGCGTTGGCCGCCAGGAGGAGCCTGGTCAGCCAGGGGCCCGGATCGTCCGACAGGTCGGTGGCCACGCTGACCGTTCCGTCCTCGGTCGAGGCGCCGGGCCCGGTCGAGGCGAACGCGGGCAGCCCCCGGCCGAACACGGTCGCGAGACGCACGTGGACCGCGTCGACCTCCCGCCGCTCGCCAACGAACACGGCGCGGCCCGCCGGTCCGGTGGCGAGGAAGGCGGCCACCGCGTCGAGGACCGGGGCGGTCAGGCGCGTCGGCCGGCTCTGCGTGGACTGCCGGCCCCGGGTGTAGATGGCGGCCGTCGCGGTTGTGGCCGCCGTGGCCGCCGTGGCCGAGCGGTCCAGCTGCTTCCAGGTGGTCGGGGTCGGCTGGCAGACGTACATGTCGGCTCTGGCACCCACCGCCTCCGCGCCCTCGTAGACGTGGAAGCCTGGCCAGATGGCCTCGAACACGAAGCCCTGATCGATCAGCGCCCGCTGCACCTTCCAACCCAGCGTCGGTACCCGGTCGCTGAACCCGTAGGCCAGCAGGACGCGACCATGCTCGCGGTCCGCGAGACCCTGCGCACCGCGCCCGGTGAACAGCGCCACGCCCTCCGGGGTGTAGGGCGGATCGGTGAACGCCAGATCGGCTGTGCCCACCACCGCCGGCGGCAGGCCGAAGCGCAGGTCGGCGTAGAGGCACCGCAGCCGGACGCCCAACGACCGGGCCGAGCTGTCCAGGTAGGCGAGCAGCTCGTCGTCGATGTCGACGACGGTCACGGTGAGCCCGTCAATCAGCGAGACCGCAGCCAGCGAGGTGAGATCATGATCACCTATGCACAGCAGATGCGCGCCGCGCAGGTCGTAACGCGTCTGCAGCCAGCCGGCCCGGCGCACGACGGTCGTCGCTGTCGCGGGCACGTGATCGAGGTCGGCCCGTGGTCGGGGCGCGGCAGCGATGAGATCATGCATGGTCGTGACCAGCGGGCCGTGGCGGGCGATCACGGCGGCGAGGGGATCGAGCGGGGTCTGCCCGTTCAGCTCGTCATAACGGATCAGGCCGCGGTAGCGGTCGATCGACGCCGGGCGCAGCACGTGACGCCCGTCGGGGCCGGTTCGCAGATCGTCGCCGAGGCTGGCGAGGATCTCCTCCACGCTCCGCCGGGGCAGGCCCGAGCTCTGGACCAGCTGGCGCAGGGTGCGTGGCTGCTCGGCCAGCGCCGCCACCGCCGCGCGAGGCGCCCGGGCATGCACCCGGTAGCCCGCCAGCAGGATCGCCAACGACTCGCCGGATTCGGCCGGATCACCCGGCGCCCGGCCCGGGTGATCCGGCCCTGACAGGGGATGTAGAGGGGACACGCAACCAGCCTTGCACCTCCGGCGGACCTGCGATTCTACCGGTCCCCGCCGAGGCCAGCTAATCTCTATACCGTGCTCAGAAGGCTTGATCTGCGTGGCGCGGTGCCTGCCGCAGCCGAGATCCGGCGGCTACTGCCGCGGGCCGCGGTCGACGTCGACGTCGCTGTCGATGCGGTCCGGCCGGTTTGTGCGGACGTGCGGGACCGTGGCGACGCGGCCGTCCTCGCCGCCGCGGAGCGGTTCGACGGCGTCCGCCCGCCGAGCCTGCGGGTGCCCGCCCAGGTTCTCGCCGCCGCCGCGGATGCCCTGGATCCGGCCGTGTACGACGCGCTGACCGAGGCGATCCGCCGGACCCGGCTGGTGCACCGTGCGCAGCTGCGGGAGCCGGTGGCGATCGAGGTCGCGCCCGGTACCACGGTGACGCAGCGATGGGTGCCGGTGGAGCGGGTCGGCCTGTACGTGCCGGGCGGGCGGGTCGCTTACCCCAGCAGCGTCGTGATGAACGTCGTGCCCGCTCAGGAGGCCGGGGTCGGCTCGCTCGCGGTCTTCTCCCCGCCGCAGAAGGACAACGGCGGGCTGCCGCACCCGGTGGTCCTCGCCGCCTGCGCGCTGCTCGGTGTCGAGGAGGTCTACGCGGCCGGCGGAGCCCAGGCCGTGGCGATGGCCGCCTACGGGACCGCGAGCTGCCCGCCGGTCGATGTGATCACCGGGCCCGGCAACGTTTACGTCACGGCGGCCAAGCGCCTGCTGCGCGGGGTTGTCGGGGTGGACGCCGAGGCGGGCCCGACCGAGGTCGCGATCCTCGCCGACGCCACCGCGGATCCGGCCTTCGTCGCCGCCGACCTCATCGCCCAGGCCGAGCACGACCCGATGGCCGCCTGCCTGCTGATCACCCCGTCGGTGGAGCTCGCCGACGGGGTCGACGTCGAGCTCGGCAAGCAGGTGCCCGCCACCCGCCACCGGGAGCGGGTGGCGGAGTCGCTCGCCGGCCAGGGGGCGGTCGCGCTCGTCGCGGACGTTGACGCGGGTCTCGCGGTGGCGGACGGCTGGGCCGCCGAGCACCTGGAGATCCACACCACGGGCGCCGCCGCGGTCGCCGCCCGGGTGCGCCACGCCGGAGCGGTCTTCGTTGGCGACTACGCTCCCGCCCCGCTCGGCGACTACCTCGCCGGGTCCAACCACGTCCTGCCCACCGGCGGCACCGCCCGGCATTCCGGCGGTCTGGCGGTCACCACCTTCCAACGTCAGGTCCAGATGGTCGAGTGCACGCGGGAGGGGCTCGCCGCCGTCGCCCCGCGTATCGCCGCGCTCGGCGGGGCAGAGGACCTCATAGCTCACGTCGACGCGGTGGAGGTTCGACTCCGATGACATTCAAAGCGGCCGGGAGCGGTGCCGAGGCCGGGAGCGGTGCCGAGGACCGGCCGTGGCGCCCGTGGGACGCCGACGGCCTGCCGCTGCGCGACAGCCTGCGCGGGCTCTCGCCCTACGGCGCTCCGCAGCTCGACGTGCCGGTGCGGCTCAACACCAACGAGAACCCGCACCCGCCGTCGGCCGGGCTGGTCGACGCCCTCGGCAAGGCCGCGGCCCTCGTCGCCACCGAGGCGAACCGCTATCCCGACCGGGACGCCGAGGCGCTGCGTGCCGACCTCGCCTACTACCTGACACCCGATGCCGGCTTCGGCGTGCACACCAGCCAGGTCTGGGCCGCCAACGGCTCCAACGAGATCCTCCAGCAGCTCCTCCAGGCGTTCGGCGGGCCCGGTCGGGTGGCGCTCGGGTTCGAGCCGTCCTACTCGATGCACCGCCTCATCGCGCTGGCCACCGCCACCGAGTGGGTGGCCGGGGAGCGGGCGGAGGACTTCACGCTCTCCCCGGCCGCGGTCACCGACGCGATCGCCCGGCACCGACCTGCCCTGGTCTTTCTCTGCTCGCCGAACAATCCGACGGGCACGGCCCTGCCGCCCGAGGTCGTCGTCGCCGCCTGTGAGGCGGTGGAGGCCACCGGCAGCGGTATGGTCATCGTCGACGAGGCCTACGCCGAGTTCCGGCGGGCCGGCGTGCCCAGCACGCTGACGCTGCTGCCCCGTCATCCGCGGCTCGTCGTCACCCGGACGATGAGCAAGGCGTTCGCGCTGGCCGGTGCCCGGGTGGGCTATCTCGCCGCGCACCCCGCCGTGGTGGGCGCGCTGCACCTGGTGCGGCTGCCTTACCATCTGTCGAGCTTCACCCAGGCCGTCGCGCGCACGGCGCTCGCGCACGCCGACGAGCTGCTCGGCACGGTGGAGGCGGTCAAGGCCCAGCGCGACCGCATCGTCCGGGAGCTGCCGGCGCTCGGTCTGCGGCTGGCTCCGAGCGATGCCAACTTCGTGTTCTTCGGCCGGTTCGCTGATCAGCGGGCGGTGTGGCAGAGCCTGTTGGACGCGGGGGTGCTGGTCCGCGACGTCGGTCTGACCGGCTGGCTGCGGGTCACCGCCGGGCTGCCGAACGAGGTGGACGCGTTTCTCGGGGCGCTGGGCAGAACCCTCACCGGCAGCGTCATCGGTGCGGACGGTGTCATCAGCCTCGCTACCGCCTGAGCCCCTGGCACGGCTTGAGACCTACAGAGACCGAGGAAGCCCCCGATGGCACGCACCGCGCGAATCGAACGCAAGACGTTGGAGTCGGACGTCCTGGTCGAGCTCGACCTCGATGGGACGGGAATCTCCTCGTCGGACACCGGCGTCCCGTTCTTCGACCACATGCTGTCCCAGCTCGGCAAGCACGGCGGGTTCGACCTCACCGTGCGTACCCGGGGGGATCTGCACATCGACGCCCACCACACCGTCGAGGACACCTCGATCGCCTTCGGGTCCGCCCTGCGCGAGGCGCTCGGCGACAAGGCGGGTATCCGCCGGTTCGGGGATGCCACCGTCCCGCTGGACGAGGCGCTCGCCCAGGCCGCCGTCGACCTGTCCGGCCGGCCGTACTGCGTGCACGCCGAACCGGATCTCGTCGGGGTGATCGGAACTTACGACACGACGCTGACCCGGCACATCTTCGAGTCGATCACCGCGTCCGCCCGGATCGCGCTGCACGTGCGGGTGCTGTCCGGCCGCAACGCCCATCACGTGGTCGAGGCCCAGTTCAAGGCGGTCGCGCGGGCCCTGCGCGACGCGGTGGCGCTCGACGCCCGCGTCGCCGGGATACCCTCCACGAAAGGTGTGCTGTGACCGGAGACGGACCCGGCCGCCCGGCGCCGCGGCCGCCCGGACCAGACCCGTGTGCTGTGACTGGAGACGGACCCGGCCGGCGTCCCCGGGTGGTCGTCCTGGACTACGGCTCGGGAAACCTGCGGTCGGCCGAGCGCGCGCTCGCCCGAGTCGGCGCCGACGTGACGGTGACCGCGGATCTTGACGTGGCCCGCGGCGCCGCGGGCCTGGTCGTACCGGGCGTGGGCGCCTATGCGGCCTGTATGGCAGGCATCGGCGCCGTGGGCGCCGCGCCCGTGGTGCGGGAGCGGGTAGCGGCGGGACGGCCCGTGCTCGGGATCTGCGTCGGGATGCAGGTGCTGTACGAGCTCGGTGACGAGCACGGGGTGCGGACGGCCGGGCTCGGTGTGATCCCTGGCGAGGTCCGCCGGCTCGCCGCCGATATCCTGCCGCACATGGGCTGGAACACTGTGGCGCCGCCCGCCGGATCGATCCTGTTCTCCGGGCTGCCCGCGGACACACGGTTCTACTTTGTCCACTCGTATGCGGCGAAGGCCGATCCGGCCGCCGGGGACACCGTGGGGGAGCACGGCGAGCCGTTTGCCGCCGCCGTCGAGCGGGGTGTGCTCGCCGCGACCCAGTTCCACCCGGAGAAGTCCGGGGATGCCGGGGCGCACCTGCTGGCGAACTGGCTCGGCAGCCTGTCCTGAGTGAGCCCTGTCCTGGGTGAGCGTGAACGCGAGGGCGGATGTCCCGTAATAGAGCGGCTCCAGCGCCCCGCTGGACCGTAGGGTGGCCGATGTGACGCTTACTCTGCTGCCCGCCGTGGACGTGGCCGACGGCAGGGCCGTTCGACTTGTCCAGGGTGAGGCCGGTTCCGAGACCTCGTACGGCGACCCGCGGGAGGCGGCGCTGACCTGGCAGCGCGACGGCGCCGAGTGGATCCACCTGGTCGATCTCGACGCTGCCTTCGGCCGGGGGTCGAATCGGGAGCTCATCGCCGAGGTGGTACGCGCGGTGGGCGTGGCCGTCGAGCTCTCCGGCGGCATCCGCGACGACGCCTCGCTCGACGCGGCGCTGGCCACCGGCGCGGCCCGGGTCAACATCGGTACGGCCGCGCTCGAGGATCCCGCCTGGGTCCGCCGGGCCATCGACCGGGTCGGCGACCGTATCGCGGTCGGTCTCGATGTCCGGGGGACCACGCTGTCGGCCCGGGGCTGGACGCGGGACGGCGGAGAGCTGTTCGATGTGCTCGCCCGCCTCGACGCCGACGGCTGCGCCCGGTACGTGGTGACGGACGTGCGCCGGGACGGCACGCTCACCGGGCCGAACGTCGAGCTCCTGCGCTCCGTGACCGCGGCCACCAGCCGGCCGGTGGCCGCCAGCGGCGGCGTGGCCACGCTCGACGACCTCACCGCGATCGCCGCGGTGCCCGGAGTGGAGGGCGCGATCATCGGCAAGGCGCTCTACGCCGGCGCCTTCACGCTGCCCGAGGCCCTGGCCGTCGCCGGGAACGCCGGGAACGCGGGGAAGGCCGTGACCCCGTGACGGCTCCCCGCCGGCGCTGGTCTTCCCGCCGGCTTCCTTGCCTTTCCAGAGGGTTCTGTGCCCGAAAAATCCCTCTGGATAGGCAAGGGAACGGGTGTGCGGGTGCGGTGGGTCGATGAGCGTCGCGGTCCGGGTGATTCCCTGCCTCGACGTCGACGCCGGCCGGGTCGTGAAGGGCGTGAACTTCACGGACCTGCGCGATGCCGGCGACCCGGTCGAGATGGCGCGCCTCTACGACGCCGAGGGTGCCGACGAGCTGACGTTCCTCGACATCACCGCGTCCAGCGGCGATCGGGAGACCACCTACGACATCGTGCGGCGGACCGCCGAACAGGTGTTCATCCCGCTGACCGTGGGTGGCGGGGTTCGCTCGGTCGACGAGGTGAACCGCCTGCTGCGGGCGGGGGCCGACAAGGTCGGCATCAACACGGCGGGGGTGGCCCGGCCCGAGTTGGTGCGCGAGTGCGCCCATCGGTTCGGTAACCAGTGCATCGTCATCTCGGTGGACGCCCGGCGCTCACCCGGTCCCGGCGGCCCGCGCTTCGAGGTCACGACGCACGGCGGCCGCAAGGGCACCGGCATCGACGCGGTGGCCTGGACGGTGCGGGTGGTTGAGCTCGGCGCCGGGGAGATCCTGCTCAACTCGATGGACGCCGACGGCACACGGGACGGCTACGACCTGGAGATGATCTCTGCGGTGCGTGCCGAGGTCGACGTCCCGGTGATCGCCAGCGGCGGGGCCGGCGACCTGGCCCACTTCGTGCCAGCGATCGGCGCGGGCGCGGACGCGGTGCTCGCGGCGAGCGTGTTCCACTTCGGGCAGCTGCGCATCGGCGAGGTGAAGACGGCGCTGCGGGGCGCGGGCGTACCTGTGCGCCGATAGACGGTAACTGTGTCCAAGCGTGCGGCTGTTCGTCCTCGCCGTCGCCACCACGAGCGCCGATCCCCGGGTGGAGGCGGCGATCCTCGCCGGGCTGCGGCAACGCGCCGGCGCCTCGACCGTCGTCGTCGTGGGCGCCGGGCGGATCGTCCAGCGCGGTCCGCACCGGGATCTGATCGCGATGCGCGGCGTGTACCAGCGCCTGCACCGGTCCTGGGCGGCGGGGGACGGGGCCGGCGGGCGGCCCGTCGGCCGATGCCGGCACCGCTGCGGCGCCGGGCGCGAGCAGCGCGAGCAGAATAGTGGGGTGACCGTTCGCCCTTCTGCTCTGGATCCCGCCATCGTCCGTAGGCTGCGCCGCGACGACGCGGGCCTGTTCCCCGCCGTCGCCCAGCAGTACGACACCGGCGAGGTGCTGATGCTCGGGTGGATGGACGACGAGGCGCTGCACCGGACCCTCACCACGGGCCGGGCCACGTACTGGAGCCGCAGCCGCGCGGAGTACTGGGTCAAGGGGGAGACCAGCGGGCACCGGCAATGGGTGCGGTCGGTCGCGCTCGACTGCGACGGGGACACCGTCCTCGTCCGGGTGGACCAGGTGGGCCCGGCTTGCCACACGGGCACGCGGACCTGCTTCGACGACGATCTTCTGCCCACGGCGACCGCCGAGGCCACGGATACTGCCCGGCCCCGCGACCTCTCCGGTGCCGCCAGGGTTTCCGGTGCCGCCGGTGACCCCGTCGGCGCGAGCAAGGCCGGCGCGGACAAGGCTGGCGCGGACCGATGACGACCGGGCAGATTATCCCCAGCCGGGAGGAGTTCCGGGCCGCGGCGGCGGCGCATCCGGTCGTCGCCGTCACCCGCCGGCTGCTTGCCGACGGGGAGACACCCGTCGGCGTCTACCGCAAGCTCGCCGGCGGCTCCGGGACGTTCCTGCTGGAATCGGCGGAGCACGGCGGGGTGTGGTCGCGGTATTCGTTCATCGGTGTGCGGGCCGCGGCGACGCTGACCGAGCGCGACGGGCAGGCGGTGTGGGTGGACGGTGCGCCGCCTCCCGGGGTGCCGGTCGACGGTGACCCGCTCGACATCCTGCGCGCGGTGGAGAGCACTCTGCAGGCCTCGAACAGCCCACAGGCCCCTCCGCTCATGGGTGGCCTGGTCGGCTATCTCGGCTACGACATCGTGCGTCGCATCGAGCGGCTCCCCGCGCACGCCATCGACGACCTCGGCCTTCCCGAGCTGCGTATGCTGCTCACCACCGATCTCGCCGTGCTGGACCATCGGGACGGTTCCTGCCTGCTGGTGGCCAACGTCTTCACCGGCTGCGGGAGTGGTGCCGGTGACGCAGGCGCCACCGGCGCCACCGGTGGGGACGCAGACGCCGCCGCACACCCGGCCGGGATCGACCTGGACGCCGCCTACGACGACGCGGTGGCCCGGCTGGAGGCCATGACCAGCGATCTCGCGAAGTGGAACGAGCCGACCGTGGCGACCACGGCGGGCACCGCTGCGGGGGTCGGCGACTTCGTCTCCGCCACGCCTCCCGGTGCCTTCCAGACCGCGGTCGAGCGGGCCATCGAGGAGATCCGCGCCGGCGAGTGCTTCCAGATCGTCGTCTCGCAGCGATTCGAACGGCGGACGACCGCGGATGCGCTCGACGTCTACCGGGTGCTGCGGACCTCGAATCCAAGTCCCTATATGTACCTGCTGCGCTTCGCCGACCACGACGTCGTCGGATCCTCCCCGGAGGCGCACGTCAAGGTCACCGGCCGCCGGGCGTTGCTGCATCCCATCGCGGGCAGCCGGCCCCGGGGAGCCACTCCCGAACAGGACGCCGAGCTTGCGGCGGAGCTTCTCGCGGACCCGAAGGAACGCTCCGAGCACGTGATGCTGGTCGACCTGGTCCGCAACGACCTCGGGCGGGTCTGCAATCCCGGTTCGGTCCGGGTCGTCGAGTTCGCGGCCATCGAACGGTTCTCGCACATCATGCACATCGTCTCCACGGTGATCGGTGAGGTGGCCCCGGACCGCAGCGCCGTGGACGTGCTGGCAGCGACGTTTCCGGCGGGGACGCTCTCGGGGGCGCCCAAGGTGCGGGCGATGGAGGTCATCGACGAGCTGGAGCCGACTCGGCGGGGCCTGTACGGGGGCGTGGTCGGCTACCTGGACTTCGGCGGTGATCTGGACACCGCGATCGCGATCCGTACCACGGTGATGCGCGACGACATGGCCTATGTCCAGGCCGGAGCCGGCATCGTCGCGGATTCCGATCCCGACACCGAGGATCTGGAAAGCCGCGCGAAGGCCGCCGCCGTCCTGCGCGCCGTCGAGGTCGCCGAGTCGTTGCGACCGCCGTCATGACGGCCGCGGGGTCCCCCTCCGCGGGGCGCCCATCCTCCCCGCGCGACCGGGCCGGCACCGCGGAGCCGCCTTCGCCGGGCCACCCTCCCGGGGGCGATGTGCACGCGGCCGAGGCGATGCGACGCGGCCACCGGGAACGCACCCTCGCGGTGTTGGGATGTCTGCTCGGTGCCGGCGTCGTGCTCGTGTCGGGCGGTGCGACCTGGGTGTCCGCCCGGGTGAGCGTGCCCCGCGGTGGGGCGGACGGCGGCGCCGTCGCGGCGCCACTCGCCGTGCACTGGACCGGCGGGGCGCTTGCCTCGCCGGCGACCGCTCTCGCCCTGGTCGGGCTTGCCGCGGCCGTGGCGATCGTGGCCACCCGGCGCCTCGGGCGGCCGGTCATCGGTGTGCTCATCGCGGCCGCCGGGGTCGGCATCGCCTACGTGACCGGACGCATCGGCTGGGATCCACTCCCGACGCTGCGCGAGACCGATCAGGTCCGCCAGCTCGTGCCCGGTGGCCAGGCGCGGATCGATGACGTCAGCCAGACGATCGCTCCCTGGCTGTCGTTCGCGGGCGGGCTGCTGCTCATCCTCGTCGGCGCCCTCGTCGTCCTGCGCGGCCGGTCATGGCCCGCGATGTCCGGCCGCTACCAGGCCCGCGATGCCACTCCGGCCGACGCCTGGGACGCGATCGAGCGGGGCCACGACCCGACCTGATCACCTGGCGTCTCCGCGGCGCCCGGCCCGGCGGGCCGGCCAGCCGGAACCGGGAGCGCCACCGGTCAGCGGGTCGGCGGGCGCCAAGTCCGCGGGTGGGAGGTCGGGAAACGGGTCGACCAGCTCCGCGAGAGCCAGTGCCCGGCGGTCCAGGTCGGCTTCGAGCATCATCATGACGGCGTCCATCCGGATCAGGCAGCGGGACAGCTCGTCGAGCTGCTCGGCGAGCTCGGGCTCGAGGCGGGGCCGCGGGTGCGCGCCTGGGGCGTCGCGCGCCGCGGGCACCCGGGCGGCGCTGAGGGGGGGCGAGATACGGCGGATGTCCATCGGAACTCTCCTTGGTATCCCTTGGTATCGAACTCATGTTCGAGTATAGGGGGTGCCGGCGATCGACGCCAGCCCGCCACGCCGTCCCTGGGGCGCTGCCCGGGTCCGCCCGAGGATTCGGTCCGTTCGAGGGTCCGGTCCGTTCGAGGACATGCGCGGCGTGCCATGCGTGTTTCCGGTCGGCGAAGGCGCGGCGGTCCCGAGCGTGCGCGCCGCGGCCGCCGATCCCGAGAACCTGCCGCCGATCCCGAGAACCTGTCGTGCGGCCGCCCGGATCTCGTGATGCCGTTGCCCGGCGACCGAGGTGGTAACCCGGTTGTGCCTCTGCGCACGGTGGTTCACCGGACTCGTCGTGTCACTCTGTCAACGGGCTCACGACGCAAGATCGATTGCGGATCGTAGCTGATCGGTGTAGGCGGATCCGAAGTGGCTGACGGTGCAGTCTCCGTGAAGATGGGTGTGTTCGGGTCGCTACCCGATTCCCCACGGGAAACTCAACTACGTGGAGTTATGGATCGTAGCCGCATGTGGGGGTGCCGGGCTCACCGTGCCTGCCTGGCCTACCATCGGCGGCATGACCGCGACAGTCGCGAGCGCGGGGCGATGAGCGTTCTCGCCGAGATCCTCGACGGGGTCGGGATCGATCTTGCCGCCCGCGAGCAACAGACCTCTCTGGCAGATCTCAAGCGGCGGGTGGAACGCGTTCCCGACCCGAAGGACGCGCTCGCCGTCTTCCGGGACTCCCGGGTCTCGGTGATTGCCGAGGTGAAGCGCCGTTCCCCCTCGAAGGGGGAGCTGGCGGCCATCACCGACCCCGCTGCCCTCGCCACCGAGTACGAGGCGGCGGGCGCCGCCGCGGTGAGTGTCCTGACCGAGCAACGGCGCTTCGGCGGCTCCCTGGCCGACCTCGATGCCGTGCGTCGCGCGGTGGACGTCCCGCTGCTGCGCAAGGACTTCATCGTGTCGCCCTACCAGGTCTTCGAGGCCCGGGCGCACGGGGCGGACATCGTCCTGCTCATCGTCGCGGCGCTGGACCAGCCGCGGCTCGTCGGCCTGCACGAGCGGATCGAGTCCCTGGGCATGACGGCGCTGGTCGAGGTGCACGACGAGGCGGAGATGGTGCGAGCGATGGACGCCGGCGCCCGACTGGTCGGGGTGAACGCCCGCGACCTGCACACGCTGAAGATCGATCGGAGCACCTTCGCCCGGCTCGTGCCGATGGTGCCCCCGGGAGTGCTCGCGGTCGCCGAGTCCGGCATCCGGGGGCCGCACGATCTGCTCGCCTACGCCGCCGCGGGGGCGGACGTGGTACTGGTCGGCGAGGCGGCCGTCACCGGCGATCCCCGTCAGACGGTCGCCGATCTGGTGGCGGCCGGCGCGCACCCGGCGGCCCGGATCGGGCGCTGAGGCCGTCGGCGCCCGTGCCCCGGCGCCCGTGCCCCGGTATCCGGGGCTCGGCCCTATAC
>NZ_CDWRCL010000104.1:0-13004 GCF_977927575.1 Frankia sp. CcCS3 | reverse complement strand
GAACCGGCGCTTCGCGCCCGACAGCGGGGAGGTCTCGGCGAAGGTCCGTTCGATGATGACGCAGCCCTGCCCCGGAACCGGACGCCAGGACAGCGCGACCGCGTCGTCGATCATACTTGCCCGCAGCGCCGTGACGGGCGGGAAGAGCGTGCGGGTCGGGGTGCGGACCGGTACGGACCGGTACGGACCGCAGCTGGCCGGATTCGCCGGACACCGTGGTGACCACCTCGTGCCAGTGCGGGACGCCCCTGGGCACGCCGGCGTCGAACAGCTCGGTGGCCGTGGTGATGCCCAGGCTGCGTTCGCGGTGGCCGCCGGGGGCCGTGGGATCGACGAGAACACGCGACACCCGGTAGGAGGCGCCCTGCGTGGCCGACGGTTCCCATCGGAGCAGGACCGCGCCGTCCTGCTCCACCGCGGTGAGCTCCATCGGGGCGGCGGGATAGCCGGTCTGCGGCGCGTCGGGATCGACGTGCCCGCCGGACACCTGGCTGGGCGCCGCTCCGGCGGTGGGCCCTGGATGCCAGGACAGCTCGTCAACGTGGGCCGCCCGACGCGGCGGATCGGCCCGGGCCGCCCGGGTGAGCAGCTCGCGCGCCCGGGCCGGGGTCATCCGCCGGCCGGGGTCCTTCTCCAACAGGCCGTCGAGCACCGCGGCCAGCTCGCCGGCCCGGTGCGCCGGGGCGGGCGGGTGCAGCAGGATGGCCGCGAGCATCGCGGCGAACGTGTCCCGCTCGAACGGCGGCCGGCCATCGACGGCGAAGTACAGCGTGCCGCCCAGGCTGAACAGGTCCGCCTCGAAGGTGGCGGGCTGGTTGTTCAGCCGCTCCGGCGCCATGTAAAGGGGGGTCCCGAGGACACCGGTGACGGTGAGGGTCGGGTCGCCGTCGCCGGTGGCGATGCCGAAGTCGGTGAGCACGACCCGTCCGTCGGTCCGGATCAGGACGTTCGACGGCTTGACGTCACGGTGAACGATGCCATGCGCCCGTGCCGCGACGAGGGCGTCGAGCACCGCGGTCCCGATCCGGGCGACCTCGGCGACGGGCAGGGGCCCGTCGGACCGGACCACCTCGAACAGGGACCGAGACGGCACGAGCTCCATCACGATCCAGGGCAGGCCGTTCTCCAAGAGCACGTCGAGGATGGTGACGACATGCGGATGGCTGCGAAGCTTGGCCGCGTGGCGCGCCTCCCGCAGGGCGCGTTCGACCCGGTCCGCGCGTTCGGCCTCGGCGACTCTGCCGGCGAACTCGATCTCCTTGAGGGCTGCCTCGGTCTCCAGCACGGAGTCGAAGGCACGCCACACCGTCCCCATCGCACCCGCACCCAGCCGCGCGACGAGTCGGTATCGGCCCGCCACCATACGGTTGCCTACCGGAACGGTAGCCACGACACCCCCCTTGGCTTCCTCCATTGTCGCAGGACAGCTTCCCAAGTGGACGGAAATATCGAGACGCTGCCGGGCAGCCCGCTCGCCGGGAGCCCGTGGACCGGGGCACCCGCGTGACTCCGGGCCGGGGTCGGGTCGGGTGAGGCCGGGCTGGGCCGGGGTCGGGTCGGTCAGGACGGGTCGGGGCGTTCCGGCACGAGGCGCTGGCCGGGGGCCGCGGCGCCGGGCGGGCGCAGGGTCGCCTCGGCGGTGTCCGTGCCGGCTTCCCCACCGGTGTTCGGGTGGGAGGCCGGGTGGGTCAGTTCCAGGAGCCGGTGTGACCCCCCCGACTCGCCCGGCCCGCCCGGCCCGTCGGTTCCGGGCCGACCCCCGGGGCCGGCCGGGACGGCGCCATGGCGCCCGCGAAGGCCGTGGCGACGATCAGGGCGCCGGCAACCGACAGCAGTACCCGATTCGGCTCGTCGACATCCAGGACGCGCGCGAGCAGCAGACCGGTCCCCGACCCGCTCACCGCCGCGGCCACGGTCGTCAGGACGCCGATCCGGCGGTCACTCAGGAAGGTCATTTGTCCGCAGATGAAGCCGATCATCGTGGCGGCCACCGGTCCAACGACGGCATGGCCGGTCCGCTCGGTCCCAGCGGCCCAGACCCCGGCCGCAGCGGCCAGACCGGTCAGGGTGAGCAGCGCGGTCAGGACCGATGACCGTGACGAGGACCGGAAAGGACGTGAAGGACGGGAAGGACGCGCGGGCCCGGCTGGGGGAAATGGCGGCGTCGGGACGGGTGAGGGTTTGGGGGGAGGGGTTGCCGGCGGGCCGGGATTCGGGGTCGGCCGGGTCTGCTCGCGGTTCGGTTCCGCGGCCGTGACCGGGGGGACGCCGTTGCTGGCGTCGGCCGTCTCCCTGGGGGAGAGCCGCTGGGTGAGCAGGCGGACGAGCTCGCCGGCGGAGGGCCGGTGCCCGGGGTTCTTCGTCAGGGCGCGGCGAACGGGACCGAGCAGCCGCTCGGGCACGCCGTCGAGCTCCGGCTCGGTCGAGCTGATGTGCAGTGCCACGATCTCCGGCGCCTCGCCGCGGAAGGGACGTCGCCCAGTCGCGGCGAAGACCACGCAGCATCCCCAGGCGAAGACGTCCGCGGCCGATCCCGCCTGCTGGCCGTTGATCTGCTCGGGGGCCATCCAGGCCACGGTCCCGACGAGTTCGCCCGCCTGGGTGTAGCCGGTGTAGTCGGCCGACCGGGCCACCCCGAAGTCGATGACCTTGGGACTGGGCCAGGACATCACGATGTTCGCCGGTTTGAGGTCGCGATGCACCACGCCGGCGGTGTGGATCGCCTCGAGGGCCGTGGCGAGACCGATCGCGAGCCCATCCAGAGAGCGGCCCGTGAGCGGGCCGCTCTCCTGGACGGCGGCGTGCAGGGTGGGGCCCGCCACGTATTCGGTCGCGAGCCAGGGCTTCGGCCCGTCCACCTCGGCCCTGATCACCCGGGCGACGGTGTCGGCCTGCACGTCCCGGGCAGCCGAGACCTCGGAACGGAAGCGGGCACGGCACTCGGGGTCACTGGCATGCACCTCGTGCGGCACCTTTACCGCGACGGGCTGGTCGTCCGGCCCGAATCCCAGGTAAACAACGCCCATGCCGCCGGCGCCGATGCGATTGTGCAGGCGATAGGGCCCTATCACCCGCGGGTCGGTGTCGTTCAGTGGTCTTAGCACGGCTGGTCCTCGAGCGTCCCTGTCCCCGGCAGCACTGTCCCCGGCGGCGCTGCCTTTGGCGGCGCTGTCACGTCGCACCACAGCCCGGTGGGCGTCGGAATCTCTGAACGTAGTATTCCGTGGCGGCCCGATGCAACGGTATATAGCAGAAAAGCGGTCCTTCGTAGACGGACAGCGCGTCCGGGACCGTCCGTCCCCCGGGGTTGTCGCCCCACAGCGCCTCTGCGTAGTCCTGCGGATCCCGGAACAGTTCGGCGGTCGCCCGCCTGACCAGTACCGGATCGGCGTCCGCATGGGCGAGCAGGCCGTTGGGGATTGTGACGGTCCGGACCGGCGGGATCTCCCGGTAGTCGTCGGGCCCGAGGCTTCCGGTGCCGAAGACCGGCCCGGCGAAGAAGTGCCCGCGGGACCGGTAGAACTGGTCCCAGTCGGCGGTGATGCCGTCCTGGTAGCTGGACAGGTCGAGCAGGCGCAGCCGGGCGCCACCGGCGATGGCGTTCTTGATCTGCCGGGTTCCGGCTTCGCCCGCCCAGACCACCGCGTCCACCTTCCCGGCGGACAGGCGGCGCAGGGCCTCGTCGATGGAGGATTCGTCCAGCTCGCCGCGGCAGTCCTCGGACAGGGCCACCCGCAGGAGCACCTCGCTGATCTGCCGGACCCCCGATCCCGGCCGGCCGGCGGCGATGGGTCGATGGCAGAGATCGGCGAAGCGGGTGATGTCGACGTCATCCGACCTGCTGGTGGGGCCGCGCACGATCACGTGCAGCAGGTCCTGATGGACGGGGCCGAGGGTGCGCAGACCCGCCACCGGGTGGCCACCGCGGTTCGGATCGAACTGGTTGACCCCCTCCGCCGCGTCGACCGTCGTGTTGAGCTGCGCGATCGCCAACCCGCAGACGCGGCTGTCGGGTGATTCCAGGTCATAGATGTTCTCCGTGGAACCCGCTGTTTCCACGACGTCCACGTCGAAGTGTTCCGGGGCGGCTTGCAACCGGGTCCGCAGTACCCGGGCAAACTGATTATAGGGTGACCCGACGTTGCCGGTGAAGATCTGTACCGAAGCACAGGCGGATCGGCCCGCCGGCGGCCAGGCGGCCGCCCTGGAACGATCGGACGTGGCAACGACCGAAGTGACGACGGCGACGGCGAGAACCACACCGATCACCACGGTGAGGCGTTGCCGTCGGGTCAGCCTTTCCGGCCGGGACCCGGCCGGTTGGTCCGTCGACACCGCGCATCCTCCGCTCTGGGATGTGGATCACTGACGACCATGGTCGCGGAATGCGGGAAATCGTAGAGGAATCGGCAGAGCAGGTTCACGGCCGGGGTGCGGTGGTAAAGTGCCCGGCTGCCAGCTTCTCGGAAACTCTTCCGGGGTGCGATTCCCTGCGGGCCTTCGGGCTTGTCCGGTGGACGACACGGGGTCACCGGTGGCGAGGTCAACGTCCGGCTTCCCGGTCTGGAAGCCACAGGTCGACTCCGCCGACGCGGCGGGGAGCCACGCCGACGAGTTCGCGCAGCAGCGTGCGTAGCTCGGCGGTCCGTCGCGCCGGTCCCAGCACGACGGCGTCCGGGGCCAGCCGTTTGTAGGCCGCCCGGAGCCGCGGCGATCCCGACATGGCAGCGGCGGTCGTCGCGCCGTTGTCGATGTCGATGAGGGCGGACGTCAGCGCGTCCGGCGGGCTGTGCAACGCCGCCCGGCCGTCGGGCCCGGGGACGGTGCAGTAGCAGCCGGGGATGACGAACCGGAAGTTCGCCCTGGCTTGCCACAGCATGGCCTCGGCGTTCTGGGGATGGGGAAAGGGGACGACGAGTGCGGTGGCACCCTCCGGAATCAGGGTCACCCGTCACCAGTGAAGAACGCGGGCGTCGTCATCGACGTGGTGAGCATCGGGGCGGGGACGAGTGCCACCAGGGCAGAGAGTGTCAGCACGCCGGCTCCCACCCGGACGGTCCTGGTCCGGGCCCGAGCGGGGATCCCCCGTCCGGGGTCCAGGTCGGCGGGCGCCGTCCGGTTCGACGGCAGCCGGTCGAGCCCGGTCGCCACCACGATGGCCGCGCACATCATCACGTATAACGCCAGGCGGGAGGGCAACGCGTTCCCGAGCACCGGCACGTGCTGAAGGGGCAGCCACGGGAGGGGAACGCCGGTGTCCCGGCCGTCGACATGCAGGTGACCGCCGAGGGAGAGCACGGCCATGACCACGCCGAGGGGAGCGAACACCCCGACCAGCGGAGGCCGGCGCGCACCACCCGTCGTGACGACGACCATGACGACCACGATGATCAGGACGATCAGTGGAGCGCCCAGATAACCGCTGACCTCGACCGCGTTCCCCGTGAAACCGAGGCTGTGGCGCAGCGCGTCGTCCGGGGCGACGGCCTGCATCGGCGTCGGCGTGACGAAGGTCAGCAGATCCGTCACGGCGATTCCATCGGGTTGGATCGAGCCGTGGATCCGCTGGGCACCCAGGAACTGGGTGCCCAGCGGCCAGGCGAGCGCGGCCGCGGCGACTCCGCCGGCCGTGGCGAGGCCGGTCAGGGCCGGTCGTAGCCGCGATCGGATCCGATCGCGATGATGTACGGCGAGGATCACAAGACCGAACGTGGCTGCCAGCGCGGATGTGGCGAGCAGCTCCTCGCCGATCAGCGCCTGGGCGGTGATCGCCAGACCGAGCAGGACGCCGGTGCGCCGCGGCCCCCGCCCGCGGACCACGAGATCGTCGAGGAGTAGCAGGAGAACCGGCGGGAACGGTGCGAAGGTCAGATGCAGATGACCGTAGGACGCGCCGATCATGTACGGCCCGAAGCCGTACAGCAGGCCGGCCAGCGCCGCCGGTCCCGGGCGTACCCATCGGCGCAGCACCCAGAACAGGGCGAATCCGCTGATCACGGGCGCCAGGGTCAGCAGCACCGTCAGCGTGGTCACGGGGCCGCCCAGCAGCGTGATCGGTGCGGCCAGCGCGCCCAGTAGGAGCACGGGTGTGCTCCACAGGACGTCGCGGCCCCGTCGGGGACGTTGATGTGGTGCGTCAGGAACGGGTTGAGCCCGTCGGCGAGCGCGTGCGGCGTCCAGCCGAGGAACCAGGCGAACAGCATGGCGTCGTTGCCGCCGTAGGAGACGTTCCCGAGATTCCCCCAGGCGGAGTGGAAGATGCAGACGGCCACCGCCAGGTATCCCACCGCGACCAACAGCGGCGGAGGAACCTGGATCCGCCAGGACCGGATCGCCGGCGCCGGGTGTGCACCGTGGCCGGGGGCATGATCGGTGCCGCGATCGGAGATACCTCCGGCGGTCCCTGCGGTTTCGGATTGCGTCACGACGGCCCCCCTCGTGTGCCCGTCGACCCCGATCCGCCCCCTGCGGACGGGATGTACGGGGCGTTCACGACCATAGTCGCCCTGATTGCCTCCATGGCTACATAGCGTGACTATTTGGCGGTGTGGGGTAACGGTCTACCCGCGATACGACACGGGGAGAGATACCCACCGAGGGAGAGTTCCTCGGCCGGGTGCGGAAACCCTCGCCGGTTTCCCGGGCCGGCGGTCGCGGTCGTTCTCGAGGCGGCGGTCGTTCTCGAGGTTCCGGCGGTTCCCGGTGTTCGGCTGTCCGGGCCGTTCTGGTGCGGCGCGCGGTACTACCCGGCTGCCCGGTCCTGGCCGCGGGACGTGGCGCTCGGATCCGCCCATTCCGCCACCAACGCGGCGCAGCTGCGATAGCGCGCGACGGCGTAGTCGTCGGAGACGACGCCGTCGCGGTCAAGCACGGCGACGGGATAGCCACGCTCCGCGCGATAGCCCCGTTCACCGACGATGACCCGCCCCCCGAGCCGGACCACTCCGACGACGTACGGCAGGGAGGTCCAGCGGGGCGGGCGGGCGGCGGCCAGGATGCTCGGGTCCCGCCAGGCGTACAGGCCGCAGGCGCAGTGCTCGTCCGGGACCCGTTCGTGGCCCGCGCCGGGCTCGCCGGGCTCGACGTCCCGGTCCGGCCGGCGGGTGCGCAAGCAATGTGCCTCGGTCATGCCGTCGGCGCGCCAGAGCAGTAGCCCGGGTGGAAACGGCGACCACGGCGTCCAGGCAGGGCGTAGCTGGCCGTGCGCGTCCACCGCCCACTGCCGCCAGCCGAGCAGGCTCACCCGGGAACCGGTTCCAGGTCCGGTTCCGGCGCGGCCGGGACCGGGATGGTCAGCGGCTCGGAGTCGGGAAAGCTGATCGGCTCGTCTTCGACGATCCGTTCCGGTCTGCCCACGTCACCCACACGTCTACGGTGAGCGCCCGACGCCGAGCCGTCAATGCCCGACGGGGACGGGTCACCCCATCGGGGAACCGGCCACCCCACCGGGGAGTGGGCCGACCGGCGGGACCAGGCTCACCGCCGTGGGCCTCGATCACGGGTTCCCGCGAACGCCCGGCCGGCGTATCGATGATCTTGACCGGTGGTGTTCAATGTGCTCTTCGCCTAGTCCTGTGGGGTGATGTCGTTGCCGGGCATGTCTGCGGCCGATCCGTATCAGGTGGCCGCGGCCCTGTTGTGGGCCCGCGTGCTCGGCCTCGAGACCGTCGGTCTGCATGACGACTTCACCGCCCTTGGCGGTGATGCGGCGACCGCGCAGGAGCTGGTGGCGACCCTGTGCGACGAGTTCGGGGTCCGGCTGCCGAGCTCCGTGGTCGTCCAGGCGCCGACGCCCGCCGCGTTCGCCGAGGTGTGGGCCGCCCGGCAGAGCGAGTCCGTCGGGCATCCCACCGTGATGCCGCTGACGCCCGGCGGTTCCGGCACCCCGTTGTTCTGCTTCCCGGAGGCCGGTGGGCCGGCGATCGGTCTGCTCCCGTTCGCCCGGTACTTCGCGGGCGAACGGCGGGTCTACGGGATGCAGGCGCACGCCCTGGAACGGCGGGGCATCCCCGACTGGTCGGTGTCGGCCGCCGCCCGGCGGCACGTGGGGGAGATCCGTCTTCTCCAGCCGACGGGTCCCTACCTGCTGGCCGGGCACTCCTTCGGCGGACTGATCGCGTTCGAGGTCGCGCAGGTTCTCCGGCAGGCGGGCCACGAGGTCGGCCTGCTGGCGTTGATCGACACCTACCTGCCGGGTACCTCGCGGCTGACCCGATCCGGGACGATCGTGCCGACCAGTCAGTTGGAGGGAGCGCATCCGGACTCCCCGGCGCCGCCCGACGCCGGTCGGGGGATCGGCCCACTCGCCGCCGACGACGGGCCTACGCTGACCCCGCGGGTGATGGTCGACCGCCTGCGCCAGCTCGTCGAGCTGCCGCTTGCCGGCGTGGTCCGCTTCCGGGGGATGCACCAGTACGACGTCTTCTACAACCAGGGGCGCATCCTGACGATGACCTACCGCCCCCGCACCTACGATGGCCGGACGGCGGTCTGGCTCGCCGACGACCACGACGAGATCGAGGCCTGGCGGGGCGTCCTGACCGGACCCGCCGCGATCCGCCGGATCGGCGGGGACCACCGCGGCGTCCTGCGGGAACCGCTGGTCGCCGGGGTGCTGGCTGAACTGCGCCACGAGCTGGCGACGGTGCCCGGCATCGACGGCCGCCGGGTCTGATCTCCTGGGGGTCGCCGGGTCGATGGCGTTCCGCCGTTCCTGCCCCGTACCCGACGGGCGCCGCGGGGAGGTGTTCGACGAGGCGTTCGCGGCGTTGCGGCGGCGCTATCCGCAGGTCATCCCGGAGCGGCTACTTCCGGCCGGGCGGGACGCGGCGCGCTCGTTGATCGCCGAGTATCTCGCCGCCGGGATGAGCAAGTTCGTCTTTCATCCGGTCACGACGCCCGGCGGATGGCCGGATTTCTTCGACGCCTTCGCCGCCGAACTCATGCCGCTCGAGACCTGATTGGCGGGTGTTTCCGGCGAGCCGGACAATATGGACGGAGGGCTCAGGTGATGGTGAAACCGCCGTCAACGGCGAGGGTCTGCCCCGTGACGAAACTGCCGGCGTCGGAGGCCAGGAAGAGAAGCGCCGCAGTCAGTTCCTCCGGTTCACCGATGCGTCCGCGGAGGATCCTCGCCGACTGGGTCTCGAGGTACTCGGGCTGGTACTGGTCGGTCATCTCAGAGCGGAAGAAACCCGGCGCCAGCGCATTCACCCGGATGCCGCGCCGGCCGGTCCATTGCTGGGCCAGATCGCGGGTGAGGCCGACGAGGGCGGCCTTGCTCGCCGTGTAGGCCGCCTGCGGCAGGCCGGCGGTCGTCAGGCCGAGGACGCTGGAGATGTTGACGATGCTGCTGCCGGGTCGCATGACCCGCGCCGCCGCCTGCGCCATCCAATAGCAGCCGCCCAGGTTGACGTCGATGACGGAGCGGAACTGCTGCGGGGTCTCCTTGAGCGCGGGGACGACGGTGCCGATCCCGGCGTTGTTGACCAGGATGTCGACCCGGCCGAAGGTCTCCATCGCGGCGGCGACGAGGTGTTCGCAGGAGGCGGGGTCGGCGACGTCGGTGGCGACCGGCAGGGCGCGGCGGCCCTCCTTCTCTACGAGCTCGGCGGTGGTGGTGAGCCGGTCGGTCCGGCGGGCGCCCAGGGCCACGTCCGCGCCGGCCTCGGCCAGGCCCCGGGCGAAGTCCACCCCGAGACCGGAGGACGCCCCGGTGACGACGGCGACCCGGCCGTCCACCCGGAACCGGTCCAATATGGACATAGCATGCTCCTTTACGATAAAGAGGCGCGCGCCTAATCATGGATCCTATCCCGGGCCGGCAAGTGATCCGGGCTTCCCGCGCCGCCATCCTTGCAGGTCCCGGGCCCAGGTGCCGACAAATCACCTCCCGTACGCGGATGCGTTCGGCGCGCTGTGCATCTGTCGGATGGTCCGTCCCGAGAGCATGTGCGTGCGTCGAATACGGCGAGACCCTTCCCCTTTCCGGTGGGCGCGGTCACAATCGACCGGTACGACCGGGCGGGCGACGACCAACATTGATCCGGCAACATCGGCATTATGGGGACGTAATGAAGTAACAAATACGTGATCGAGAGCATCATCGCAGGTCACAGGCCTGTGGAGGGTTCGAAACGCGCAAGTTATTTCATTTCGACTCCTATCCGGCAGCCGGCCATACCAGGCTGCCGACAAACGCGTTCCGGAACATGTGATCTGTGGGTCGAGGGGGTACTGACGATGTGTCGGTCACTTCGACATCACCGGCTGTGAAGCGCGACAATCCCGCGCACGTCGACAGGGCGACCGAGGGCCTCGGGAGAAAGGAAACGCGGGAGGAAGCGTGGAACGGGCAGAGCGTACCGAAGTGGACTCGCAGGTCCGGATGGAGCGTCATCTCGTCGTCGGTCTTCGTATCGGAGACTTGTCGGATATGGCCGATGTCCTGCTGGCCGCTGACCTTGCCGCGAAGCTCGACGCGCACCTCGTGCTCATCGCGGCCCCGGATCGATGGTCGAGCTGGGCACGGTGGACCGCGGGAATGCACTGCGCGTTTGGCGTGGAGACCGTGATGAACGCTGCCCGCATCGCCGAGGAGGAGGCCCGGGAAGATCTCAACCGGCGCCTCGGAACCCTGCTTGATCTAGTCGGCGTGACCTGGACCATGCGGTGGGCCACCGGCTCCTACCGACGAGCCGTGGCCCGCCACGCCCGACAGCACCCCGAGGCGCTGGTTATTTACCGGCTGGCGGGGGGCGGTGCCCGATAACCGGTGCCCGGTGGCACATGGTCACCGCCCACCGGTCACGTCGAGTATTGCTCCGGTGACGTAGGAAGCCTCGGGTGAGCAGAGCCATCGCACCGCGCCGGCGACCTCCTCAGCATGGATCCGCCCCGCTCTGCCGGCTGACGTCGCCCAGCGTCCCAGGCTGGCGGAGGCTGCGGGAGTCATCGCGCCGCGGGGGAGATGGAACGTCGGGCCCGGGCGCTCGTCTTCGCCTCGTACATGTCCGCATCGGCATGCCGGACCACGCTCTCGGGACTGTGCGAGCCGGCGCCCCCGACGGCCTGCGAGGACGCCAGGCCGATCGTCGCTCTGACCACAAGGGTGTTGCCGGCCACGGTGAGGGGCGCCTCGATGAACTCGCGCACCCGCTGCTCGGTCTGGCGCATCGTCAGGGAGTCGGCCCCGGGCAGCACAATGACGAACTCGTCACCGCCGAGTCAGAACGCCTGCCCGGCACGTGCTTCCGGCCAGATCGTCTCGGGGCCGATCATCGCGGGACCGATCGTCTCGACCGGTCCCGCGCTGGCCGCCGACGGGCCCGGGGCGAGGACGTCGGCCAACCGAGTGGCGACCGTGCACAGCACATCGTCGCCCACCTGGTGACCGAACGTGTCGTTGATCGGTTTGAAGTCATCCAGATCGATGAGCAGAACCGCGAACGGAGTCTGCTCCCGAGCCAGTTGATCGAGGAATTCGGTAAGCGCCGCCCTGTTCGGCAGGCCGGTCAACGGGTCGTGGGTGGCACGTTTCCGTAGCTGCTCCTGCAACTGACGACGTTCGCTGATCTCGTGGCAGGTAAGCAGGACACCACCGTCGAAGCGGCCCGGCCCGGACGCGGGCCGCCAGGCGCCGGCCTCGATGTCGAACCAGCGATGGCCGCCGTTGACCGTCCGCATGCGGACGTCCAGAAGGGACCCCGGTCCACCACACTGCCGGTCCGCGAGGAAGGCCCGCGTCGCCGCCTGGTCCTCGGGATGGACCAGGTCGATGAGCGGCAGCCCGATCATGGCCTCGACCGGGTAGCCGAGCAGGCTCTCGACCGCCGAGCTGATGAAGGTCGGCCGGCCCGCACGGTCCAGGTTGACGATGATGTCGTGCGACTCGTGCACCAGGGTCTGCAGCCGCGCCCGGTCGCGCCGGACCGCCTGCTCTCCCCGGAAGATCATTTTTGTCAGGCCTGAGAACGTGACGGCCACGATGCCGAGCAGCAGCAGATCGCCGACGGCATGGTTGTCTCGCGGGTCGCGCGGCAGTGGGCCGTCCTGTTGCAGGATGAGGTACCCCCATGTGGGATGGCCGGGGATCGCGGCGGCAACGGCGACGTGACCGCCGCCGTTGCGTACCGTCACCCGCCGGCTCTGGCCTGGCCTGATTGACCGCAGCTCCGTGCCGTCAGTCATGGCGATCCCGACCGCGGACGGATCGTCGGACAGGGCGATGCGCCCGGTCTCGTCGACGATGACGATCCGGGTGCCCTCTCCGGTGCCGCTCGTCCCGGTGCCCCCGCCGCCAAAGATGCGGACCATCTCGGCTCCCGGCATCCCGGCTCCCGGCCTACCCATGACCAGGAACGCGGCGCTGCGTCCGTCCCGCACGATCGGCACGATGCTGTACGCCCGAACCCGATCGCCCAGGTGGAAAACAGGGATGTTGATTCCGCTGGTGCGGGCGAGAGCCCAGATCCGGTCCTGCGGGGGGAACGGGATCGTTGCGCCGGTGGGTTGGACCGCCGTCGGCCTGCCGTCGAGATCGACCAGTGCCAGAACGGTGTCGGGGCCCGCGAACGCCGACCGGGAGACCGAGGCCAGCACCCGCTGGTCGACGGCGGGTTCGGTCAGCGACCAGGGAAGCCTGGAGATCGGGTCGATCAGGCGCACGGGTTGGCCCAGGTCCGCGACATACTCGGCCAGACGGAGGACGAGGGAGTGAGCCTCGGCGATGTGCTGGGCCTCGTCTCGCCGCCGGTTGGCATCTTCGATCTCCAGAGTGACCGCCGTGGCGGCCAGGATGACGGTCCCCAGCACGAGCAGTGGGATGGCTCGCCCCAGCTGCTCGCGCACGGTTGTCCGCCAGCGTCGAGGAGACAGCAGATGCCCGGTCCGGCCCGCGGGTGACGATCCGGATGCGCCTGGGGATCTGGACGGGCCTGGGGATCTGGGTAAGGCTGGGAAGGACATCGAGCGCGGTCGGATGACCGGGGATCGCGGCGTGATCT
>NZ_CDWRCL010000103.1:0-13031 GCF_977927575.1 Frankia sp. CcCS3 | reverse complement strand
TTTACGTCCAGTTCTGCCTGATGAACATCTTCTACAGCGAGTTCAAGAACGTCATCGCCCGGCTGGCACCGGTGAAGGAGTTGCTGCGGGAACGAGAGTGGCACGTGACCCCACGCACCGTGCCGCAGCCCGACCCGGTCACGCCGGACAGCGCGACCGCCCCTCCAGCCGGCTTCGCGGCGGGCGGTGTGGTCCCTTACCCCGAAGCCAGGTCATGACCACACCAGGCGACCCTCGAAACATCGTGCCGAGGTCCCGGGTTCTGCCCGCGCCGGCTCTCCCGTCCTGGTGGGCGCAGCCCCCACCGCCACCGGTGCCACCGCCGCCACCACCGTTACCGCCACCGAGGGAGCGGCCGACGGTGCCGGTCCGGACCTCGGCCCGGCCGCGGGCCGGGGAGGCAGGTATCACCGGAGAGACCGGAGGAAACCGCCGCGGTCGTCGGCAGACGACAGTGGGCGATCCCAGGCTCGAGCTGGTCGACCTGGGCGGGTTCCGCGGCGTGGCGGCGATCTCGGTGATCATTTTCCACGCCTATCAGTTCTGCCGCGGGGATGGCAACACGCCGTACGCGGGTACATTCCTCGGCCAGGTCCTCGGCGCCTTCGACGGGATGATCAGTTGGTTCTTCCTGGTCTCCGGGTTCCTGCTGTATATGCCGATGGTGAACCGGGTCAGGGCCGGCCGGACCCAACGGTCACCCACAGACACGCTCATACGTCGTGGGCTGCGGGTTCTTCCGCTGTACTACACGGCGCTCATCATCGTATGGGCGGCGCGCAACCCCGGCCTGCCCGGCGACTGGATCGACCTGGTCGAACACCTGACCTTCACCCAGGTCTTCGACAGTAAACGGGTGTTTTACACGATCGGCCCGGCCTGGTCGCTGGCCGTCGAGGTCTACTTCTATCTCTACCTCGCCCTGGTCGCCGGCTGGCTGCGGCGGCGGCAGACCCATCGACTACCCGAGGCGCATCGCTGGCGGCGGCTCTGCCTGCCGCCGGTCCTGCTGATCGTGGTGTCCGCCGTCTGGATCGTCTACGCGGTCTACATCGTGCGGGCCCAGCACGACCAGTGGGCGTACTGGTTCTCGCCGCAGAACTATGCCGGCAACTTCGGCCTCGGAATGATCACTGCGGTTCTCTATGTCCGCCGCGGTCGGGAACGGCCGTTGTCCGCCCCGCTCGCGTGTGCGTTGCGGTTCGTCGCCGCCGGGCTCATCATCGCTGACGCGATGGTCCGGGGGCACACCGCGGCATCGTTCGAGGCGTTCTCCACGCTGAATTCGATCGGTTTCGGTGTGCTGTTCGCCGCGTCCGTGCTGGCGCCCCGCGACACGCTGTGGCGCCGGTTCTTCGCCACCCCAGCATTCGTCTGGCTCGGCATGATCAGCTACAGCGTGTACCTGTGGCATGAGCCGATTCTGCTGCTAGTGCTGGACCGGCACGGGCTGGTCAGTCATGCGCCGTCGGCGTTTCCGTGGGTGGCCGCCCTGCTGGTCACGGCCGGCGTCCTCGGTGGATGGATCAGCTACGTCGTCCTGGAGAAACCGGGCCGCCGGCTGTCCATCCTGGTGGAGAAGCTTCGCTACACCCCGGTGCCCGCCTCGGTGTCCGCCACCTCGGCGCGACCGGCACGGCCAGCTCCCTGACGTGGCGCAGGCTTCCCGGTCTGCGCCGGCTGCGCTATGTGCGCTGGCCGCGCGTACGGACCGTCGTGCCGGCGGCCCGCCCACGCCGTCGCCGGGACACTGACAGGCACACGGGTTCCGCCGCCACGTCTGGCACCCTGCCGACCGCCAACGGCCGGCTTAGCGGAGTGAAGTTTTTCGGCCTGCTCCGCTGATAGATTCCCAGGTCAGCAAGTGTCGTCCCCGCATGCGCGGGGATCTTCCGCGCTTCCCTGATAAGGAAGAGGCCGGTGGTTCGTCGTCCCCGCGTACGCGGGGATCTTCCCGACCCGCCGAGCCTGACGCCCGCTGCGGCGGCGTCATCCCCGCACGCGCGGGGATCTTCCCGGATCACCGGTGGACGGTTTATGCAGCCGGAGGTCGTCCCTGTGGCGTTGCCCTCGACCTCGCGCAGCACGTCGACCCGGCCCTGATCTCAAACCTCGCCGCCGGGGCCCGACCACCCCGCTGGGCACGGCGAGCTCCGAAGGCGCAACGCGGGGGGTTCGGGGGACTTGGCCCCCCGGCCAGCATGACGGCCACGGCGAAGCCGCCCACAGGGCGGCGAGCATGACCGGCCAGCGCGTGGACCTAGGTGGACTTGAACCACCGGCCTCTTCCTTATCAGGGAAGCGCTCTAACCGACTGAGCTATAGGTCCGTGCTGCGAGTGCAAGAATACAGGACGGCGGCGGAGGAGTGGGACCGCCGCCGCACCTCCAAGCTAATGATCGCTCAGGGTCAGCTCGACGCCGCCGATCATCTCGGCGCAGAGGTTGTAGAGCAGGGCACCGAGCGTGGACAGCGCGGTCATGAGGATGACGTTGATCGCCCCGATGAGCAAGCTGATCTGCATTGCCCGGCCGAACGACAGCCATCCTCGGATGTCGGTGCTGCTGCTGTCGGTCAGGGTGTCGGCCGCGTCGGAGACGCTGTCGAACACGCCGATCGAGTTCAGGACGAACCACAGCACGGCGATCGCGACGAGCAGAACCACAAAGACGCAGAGGGAGAACGCGAAGCTGACCCGGGTCACCGTGAGGGGATTGACCTTGGACAGCTTGAGCTTGGCCCGCCGGCCCTGACCGGGCGGGCGGGCGGAACCGGACGAGCCGGGACCGGACCGGCCAGGAGAGTGACCGGCACCCGCCCGCTCAGCGGAGATCGGCTCGAGCTGGTCGTCGAGCGCGCCGGGGGAGGTCGTGGTCACGCTGTTCGGAGCGCCCGTCGTCGTGGCGGTACCCGCGGACTCCGGCGCCGCGAGCGGCCGGTCGTAGGCCGCCGTGGGGCCGGCACCGCCGGACCTGCCCCCCGCCGGGCCCGGCGCGGCGGGGCGTACCGGATCGGGGGCGGGCATGCGCTCGGGCGCGGCACGGTTCCTGTCGGGATTCGTGGTACGGCTCCTCGTCATGCTGGGCGGGCGGACCAGGGAGATGGTGTCGTTCTCCTGTGGCCGCTCGGCCGGGGGCTCCACGCGAACTGCCGGCCCCCCTGGCGTGGCTCGACCGGGTCCGGGTGGCGCCAGGCCGAGGGACTTCGCCGGCGACGATACGGCGGCCGAGCCGAGTTTCCGGGTAGCCGAGCCCGCCTCGTCGGAGTGGGTTCCAGCGGCCCCGGTACGAGCCGACCCGGATGGGGACACCGACGACGTTCCGCTGGCACGTCCCGTGGAGGGGCCACCCGACGAACCTGCGCCCGACGCGCCCGCGGAGGAGGTGGACAAGGACCGCGAGGACAAGGGAGACTTCGCCCCGTCGGGGACCGATCCGGAGCGGGGCGCCGCCAAACCCGACGCCGACGAGCCGGGTTCAGCCGGATAGGCCTTCGACGACCCGGCCTTCGACGACCCAATCGAACCCGTCGGCCCCCCGGCGGAGGACGGCGGCGAGTCCGCCGCGCCTCCGGCCGGGCCGCGGCCGCCCTCCCGCTCATCCACGGGCCGCCCGGGCCGCCCGGGCCGCTGGAAGAACGGATTACCGGACGCGGGCCCACCGCCGGCCGCGGGCACCTTCACCGTCTCGCTGCCGGCGTCCCCCCCACGGCCGTCCCGCAGCGACAACGAGCGGCCCGCGGCGTCCGCCGCGCGTCCCGGCGCCGGCCCGGCGCCAGCCCGGCGACCGGCTTCCGAATCACGCCCGGCGGAACCGGAAACACCGGCGGAACCCGCGGAACCCGGGCCGGAGGAACCCGCGCCCCTGGCCGCGCCGCCAGCACCGGAGGAACCAGGGGAAGCGGGTCTCACCGTGGACCGCGGGCCGGCCCCGTCCCCTCTGCTCGGCCGGCGGGACTGCTCGGTGTCACGCGCTCCCTCCGACCCGGCGGCCGAGGAGGGGCCGCGGTAGACCGCCGACCGGGCTGGCCGGTCTTCCTGACTGTCACTCACGGACTCTCCCGGTTCGGTCCTGACGGTGTGCACGGGTCCCGCGCACACCCGTCCCCTCGGGCGGCGTCGTTCTCGGCGTGGGTGGCCACGACCACGAGACCGTCAGCCTCTCGGGGCTCGCTCTCAGCTTTCCTGGGGCCCGGCGTCGGTGTCCTCCGCATCAGCATTACGCGCGACTCCGACAACCTGCACGCCGGACTCCAGATCGATGAGCCGGACTCCCATGGTCTGCCGCTGCGCCCGCCGTACATCCTTGGCAACAGTCCGCAATACACCTCCGTTGGAGGCGATGGCGTAGAGCTGGTCGTCGGGATCGACGACGAGTGCCCCCACCAGACCACCGCGAGTCGAGACGATCTTAGCGGTCAGCACGCCCTTGCCACCACGGCCCTGCACCGGGTACTCGGCCAGCGGCGTCCGCTTCGCGTATCCACCGGAGGTGGCGACGAGCAGATCCGCCGTCGTACCCGGCACGACGACGTCCATGGACAGCAGCTCGTCCTCGGCATCGAACCGCATACCGATCACACCCGAGGTCGCCCGGCCCATCGGCCGCAACTGCTCGTCGTCGGCGTGGAACCGGATCGACTGGGCGTTGCGGCTGACCAGGAGCAGATCGTCGCCGGGCGCCACGAGCCGGGCGGCGATCAGCTCGTCGTCGTCGCGCAGGTTGATCGCCACCAGGCCACCGGCCCGGTTCGAGTCGAAGTCATGCAGCGCGGTCTTCTTGCACAGCCCGCGCTTGGTCGCCAGGACCAGGTAGGGGGCGGCCTCGTAGTCCTTGACCGCGATGACCTCGGCGATCCGCTCATCCTGCCCGAAAGCCAGGATGTTCGCGACGTGCTGGCCCTTGGCCGACCTGGCCTGCTCGGGCAGCTCGTGCGCCTTCGCCCGGTACACCCGGCCCTTGTTCGTGAAGAACAGCAGCCAGTGGTGGGTGGTCGTGACGAAGAAGTGCTCGACGATGTCGTCCTCGCGCAGCGCCGCGCCCTGCACGCCCTTGCCGCCGCGGCGCTGCGAGCGGTAGAGGTCGGTCTTGGTGCGCTTGGCGTAGCCGCCGCGGGTGACGGTGACGACCACGTCCTCCTGGGCGATCAGGTCCTCGATGGACATGTCGCCCTCGAACGGGACGAGACGGGTTCGCCGCTCGTCGCCGAACTTCTCGACGACCTCGGCGAGCTCCTCGCCGATGATCTGCCGCTGCCGGGTCGGCGAGGCCAGGATCGCCTCCAGATCGGAGATCTTCGCGCGAAGTTCGGCCGCCTCGTCGATGATCCGCTGACGTTCCAGGGCGGCGAGCCGGCGCAGCTGCATGTCGAGGATGGCGGTGGCCTGGATCTCCGACAGCGAGAAGCGTTCCATCAGCTGGCCGCGGGCCACGTCCGCCGACTCGGCGTTGCGGATGAGGTTGATGACCTCGTCGAGGTGATCCAGCGCGATCAGCAGACCGTCCAGGACGTGCAGCCGCTCGCGGGCCTTGCGCAGCTGATAGCGGGTCCGGCGGACGATGACGTCGATCTGGTGCTCGACGTAGTAGCGGACCATCTGGTCGAGGCGCAGGGTACGCGGCACGCCGTCGACGATCGCCAGCATGTTGACGCCGAAGGTGTCCTGAAGCTGGGTGTGCTTGTAGAGGTTGTTGAGCACGACCTTGGCGACGGCGTCGCGCTTGAGGTCGATGACCAGACGCTGGCCGATGCGCGCCGAGGTCTCGTCCCGGACGTCGGCGATACCGGTGACCCTGTTGTCCCGGACCAGTTCGGCGATCTTCTCGGCGAGGTTGTCCGGGTTCACCTGGTAGGGCAGCTCGGTGACGACGAGCTGGGTGCGGCCCTTGTTCTCCTCGACGTTCACCACCGCCCGCATCCGGATGCTGCCGCGGCCGGTGCGGTAGGCCTCCTCGATGCCGTTACGGCCGACGATGAGCCCCGAGGTCGGGAAGTCCGGGCCCTTGATCAGGCCGATCAGCGCCTCGAGCAACTCGGAGTCGCTCGCGTCCGGGTGGTCGAGCGCCCACCGCACGCCCTTCGCGACCTCGCGCAGGTTGTGCGGCGGGATGTTCGTCGCCATGCCGACCGCGATGCCGCCGGCGCCGTTGACGAGCAGGTTCGGGAACCGGCTGGGCAGAACGAGCGGCTCCTGCGAACGCCCATCGTAGTTCGGGGCGAAGTCGACCGTCTCCTGGTCGATGTCACGCAGCATCTCCATCGCCAAGGACGCCATCCGCGCCTCAGTGTACCGCATGGCGGCGGGTGGATCGTTGCCGGGCGAGCCGAAGTTGCCGTTCCCGTCGACCAGCGGGTAGCGCAACGACCAGCCCTGCGCGAGCCGGACGAGGGTGTCGTAGATCGCCGTGTCGCCGTGGGGGTGGTAGTTACCCATGACGTCCCCGACCACGCGGGAGCACTTGAAGTACCCGCGGTCGGGGCGGTAGCCGCCGTCGTACATGGCGTAGAGGACCCGGCGATGGACGGGCTTGAGCCCGTCGCGTACCTCCGGCAGCGCACGGCCGACGATGACCGACATGGCGTAGTCGAGATACGACCGCTGCATCTCGACTTCGATGCCGATGGGCTCGATGCGGTCGCCGGGGGGAGGAGGTAGGACGTCGACCACGGGGTCCTTCCAGGGCAGTGGGAGCAGTCGTCAGGGCGTCAGGGCGGGACGGGCGCCCCGGGCAACGGGGCCGGGTGGGATCCGACGGCGGGTGGGATCCGGAGCCCTCCGTTCGCCGGGTCGGACCGTCGGGATCGCCGCACCCGGACTGACCTGAGGGCCACCCGACGACCGATCCGAGGCACGCGACACGGCCGGGTCAGATGTCCAGGAAACGCACGTCCTTGGCATTACGTTGGATGAAGCTGCGACGCGCGTCGACATCCTCACCCATGAGCACGGAGAACAACTCGTCGGCGACCGCCGCGTCGTCGAGCGTGACCTGCAGCAGGATGCGCCGGTCCGGGTCCATGGTGGTGTCCCACAGCTCGGTGGCGTTCATCTCGCCGAGACCCTTGAATCGCTGGATGGCATCCTTGGGCAGCTTGCGCCCGGACTCCACCCCGCGGGCGACCAGCCCGTCGCGCTCCCGGTCGGAGTAGGCGTACTCCCAGTCCTCCCTACCCCATTTGATCTTGTAGAGCGGCGGCTGCGCCAGAAACACGTGACCGGCCTCGACCAGCGGGCGCATGAACCGGAACAGCAGCGTCAGCAGCAGGGTCCGGATGTGCTGGCCGTCGACGTCGGCGTCCGCCATCAATACGATCTTGTGGTAGCGCAGTTTCGCGATGTCGAAATCGTCGTGGATGCCGGTACCCAGCGCCTGGATGAGGGCCTGGACCTCGGTGTTCTTCAGGACGCGGTCGATGCGGGCCTTCTCGACGTTGAGGATCTTTCCTCGCAGCGGGAGGATCGCCTGGAACTTCGAGTCCCGACCGCCCTTGGCCGACCCACCCGCCGAGTCACCCTCGACGATGTACAGCTCGCACCGCTCGGGATCGGTGTACTGGCAGTCGGCGAGCTTGCCCGGCAGACCGGTGCCGCCGAGCAGACCCTTGCGCCGGGTCAGATCGCGGGCCTGACGGGCGGCGATGCGGGCCCGCTGGGCGTCGAGCGCCTTGCTGACGATAGCCCGAGCCTCGGTGCGGTTGACCTCGAACCAGTCCTTGAGCGCCGAGTAGCACATCTCCTGGATGAACTTCTTGGCCTCGGTGTTGCCGAGCTTGGTCTTGGTCTGGCCCTCGAACTGCGGCTGCGCGAGCTTCACCGAGATGATCGCGGTAAGGCCCTCCCGGATGTCGTCGCCGGAGAGCCGCTCGTCGCTGTTCTTGGCCCCGGCCTTCACCGGCTTGAGCAAGTTCTGGTCCTTGGCGTAGGCGTTGACGGCGCTGGTCAGCGCGGCCCGGAAGCCCTCCTCGTGGGTGCCGCCCTCGTGGGTGTTGATGGTGTTCGCGAAGGTGTAGACCGACTCGGTGTAGCCGCCGTTCCACTGCATCGCGAGCTCGGCCTCGATGCCCACGCCCTTCGACTCCAGCGAGATCACGCTGCGGTGGATGGTGTCCTTCGTGGCGTTGAGGTGACCGACGAAGTCGACCAGGCCGTTGGCGTACTTGTAGGTGACCGCCATGCGTTCCTCGTCACGCTCGTCGACGAGCGTGATCGACAGCCCCTTGTTGAGGAAGGCCATCTCCTGCAGGCGGCGGGCGAGCGTCTCGTACTTGTACTCGGTGGTCTCGAAGATCGTCGGATCCGCCCAGAAGGTGACCGACGTCCCGGTCTTGCGGGTGGTACCGGTCTTGGCCAGCGGCTTGTCCGGGCGGGTCGCCACGTACGGCTGGAACCAGACGTGCCCCTCCCGCTGGATCTCCACGTCGAGCCGGGTGGACAGCGCGTTGACCACGCTGACGCCGACTCCGTGCAGCCCGCCGGACACCGCATACGATTTGCCGTCGAACTTCCCGCCGGCGTGCAGGGTGGTCAGCACGACCTCGACGGCGGGCCGCTTCTCGGTGGGATGCATGCCGACGGGAATGCCGCGGCCGTTGTCGGTGACCCGCATCCCGCCGTCGGCAAGCAGCGTCACGGTGATGGTGTCGCAGTAACCGGCGAGCGCCTCGTCCACCGCGTTGTCCACGACCTCGTAGACGAGATGATGCAGTCCACGCTCTCCAGTGGAGCCGATGTACATACCAGGACGCTTGCGGACCGCGTCAAGACCTTCGAGAACCTTGATCGAACTTGCATCGTAGGCCACGCGGCGGGTCCCCTCGTTCTGGGCGGAAGTATCCACCAGTCTACCCGGCAACCCGCCATAGCGGACGCAGGGAGCCCCCTGACGTCTGCGCAGCGCCACGCACATGGGGATGGCCAACCCCCCCTACCGGACCGACTCCTCCGACCGCCTTGGCGCGCCTCCACGGCTGTCACCGGCACCGCGACCCCGCGGAACCGTCATGATCACCCCAGTCGCCCCGACGGATACCACAGGCGCTCTCCAGGCGCCAAGGGGCGCCTGGAGAGCGCAGGGGCGCAGGGAGCGTCAGGCGGGCGCCAGCCGAACGCCGGTCTCAGCCGTAGGTGTCACGGGGTCCTCGACCGCCGGTTCGGATGGACCCGTGCCGCCAGGACGGCGCCGTCGGTCCACGCACGACGATCCGGCGGACCACGTGTGGACCGAGCTCCCGGTGCAGGATGCCGAGGAGCTGCCGGGACAGCATGCGCAGCTGGGTCGCCCAGGCCGTCGACTCCGCGACAAGTTCCAGCTCTCCGTCACGCAGGGACACCGGGGTGCAGTGGTCGGCGATGTCCGGCCCGACGATGACATCCCATCGGGCCAGGACGTTCGCATCGCTCGCCTGAGCCTTCCAGCCACGGGCCGCCAGCAGCCGGTTGATCGCCGTCCCGAAACCGACCGGTTCGCGCCATTCCCGGCCGGGCGGTGCGATGCCCGGCATCCGCGGCCGGCGGGGCACCTGGTCGTCCGACGGGTCGGCCCGCCGGGCACCGAGGCGGGCCCGAGAGCCCGGGCCCCACGGACCGCCCGTCCCGGTGGCGCCGGCGGATGCCTCCTCATCGGCCCACGTGCCGCCGTCAGCACCTGGCATCCCGCCACCGCAACCAGGGCCGGGTCCGGCCGGACCCGGCCCGGCCGGGTGGCGGGCGGTGTGGCCGGCGCCCCCCCGTCCCCGCCCACGCTCCCGCGCGTCCCGTTTGGCCTGGGCGAGGATCTCCCGCGCCAGGTCCGCTCCGCGGGCTGCGGTGCCGTCCGGCCCCTCGGTCTTCCCTCGGCTCCCGGCACCTCCCCGGGACCGCCCGGGCGCGGTGGGATGGTCCCGGGGGTCTGGGCGCTCAGTGGGCATGCTGGACCTCTCCGTCGGCGACGGCGTACCGCACCCCGGTCAGCTCCGTGGGAACGTCGGTTTCGACCGCGGCTGTGACCAGTACCTGCTCCGCGGAGGCGACGAGTTCCGCGAGCCGACCGCGGCGACGCGTGTCCAGTTCGGCGAAAACGTCGTCCAGGAGCAGGACCGGCTCGCGGTCATCGGCACGCAGCAGGTCGAACGAGGCCAGCTTGAGCGCGAGGGCGAGGGACCAAGACTCGCCGTGACTCGCGTAGCCGCGGGCCGGGAGCCCGTTGATCGACAAGAGCAGATCGTCGCGGTGCGGACCGACCAGCGTCATCCCCCGTTCGACCTCCCGCGGCCGGGCGGCCTCCAGATCGGCGCGGATCGCCTCCGCCAGCATGGTCCGATCCGGTGCCGCCGGACCCGGCCGACCTGCGCCCGGCTGCTCTGGCTGGCCCGGTGGACCGGGTGGACCGGGTGGACCGGGTGCAGGCAAGGTGTCCGGGAGGGTGACGCTGGAACGGTAGTCCAGCGCGGTGGCGGACTCGGCGCCGGCGACGGCCTCGTACGCCGCGGCCACGGCCGGCCGCAACGCATCGACGAGTGCCAACCGCGCGGCCAGCACCTCGGCGCCATGCGTGGCCAGGTACCCGTCCCAGACGTCGAGGGTGCGCAGATCTCCCTGCCCCCCGGCTCGCCGGGCCGTCCCGGCGGTGCGTAGCAGGGTCGATCGTTGTTTGAGGACCCGGTCGTAGTCGGCGAGGACCGCGGCCATCCTCGGGGTCCGGGCGATCAGCAGCTCGTCGAGGAACTGACGACGCTGCGCCGGATCCCCCTTCACCAGGGCCAGGTCCTCCGGGGCGAACAGCACGGTGCACAGCAGACCGACGATGTCACGCGGCCGGGCGACGGGAGCCCGGTTCAACCGGGCCCGGTTCGCCTTTCCCGGAACGATCTCGATCTCCACCAGCGCGGCCCGGTCACCCCGGACGATCCTGGCGCGGATGACCGCCCGAGACGCGCCGTCACGGACCAGCGGGGCGTCCCCGGCGACCCGGTGGCTGGCCAGCGTGGCGACATAGCTGATCGCCTCGATCACGTTGGTCTTCCCCTGGCCGTTACCACCCACGAAGGTGGCCACTCCCGGACCCAGCGTTAGGTCAAGAGCTGGGTAGGACCGGAAGTCGACGAGGGACAGGTGCGTGAGGTGCACGTCACCCGTGCAGGCGGATCGGCATCAGCAGGTACCGGTAGTCGGGGACCTCGCCGTCGTCGTCGGCCTTCCGGGTCATGATCGCCGGCTTGTTCGCCGCCACCGCCGGGTCCTCCGCGCTGGCGAAACCGACCCGTACGACGTCCGACTCCAGCGCCCCGAGCGCGTCGAGCAGGTACGACGGGTTGAACGCCACAGACAGCTCCGGCCCATCGTAGGTCACCGGGAGGGTCTCCGTTGCCTGCGCCTCACCGCCCGTTCCAGCCTCCAGCACGAGGTGGTCCGGGGAAAACGTCAGCTGCACCGGTGCGGTCTTCGCAGCGACCAGCGCCACCCGTTTGACAGCCTCCTGCAACGGGGCGATCTCCAGCTGCGCGATCAACGGCGAGCTGTCCGGCAACAGCTTGCGGTAGGGCGGGAAGCTTCCGTCGAGCAACCGGGTCGTCGTCTGCCGGGTCGAGCCGGCGAAACCGGCCAGCGTCTCGCCGGAGGGCCCCGCCCCGAGCGCGATGGACACCTCCACCCCTGAACCCGACAACGACTTCGCGGTGTCGAGCAAGGTGCGGGCCGGCACGAGGGCGACCGTGACCGGTGTGGGCGGGGGGCTGTCCGCACCGGTCACACCGCCCGCACCGAGCCCGGCGGCTGTTTCCGATGGCCGCCACTTCAGCGTCCGCACGGCGAGCCGGTAACGGTCGGTCGCGGCGAGGGTGAGGGTGTCCCCCTCGATCTCGAGGCGGACCCCGGTAAGGACCGGCAGCGTGTCGTCACGACCGGCTGCGATCGCCACCTGTGAGACCGCTGCAGCGAACGCGGATCCCTCGATGTGCCCCGTGATCGGGGGCATGGCCGGAAGGGCTGGGTAGTCGTCCACCGGCAGCATCGGCAACGCGAACCGAGCATTGCCACAAGTGATCACCAAACGGGTGCCGTCGATGCCCAGATCGACCGGTGCCGCGGGCAGCGCCCGGGTGATCTCCGCGAGCAGTTTGCCGTTGACGAGCCCGCGCCCCTCCTCCGACACGGTCGCGTGCACCGTACACTGGGCGGCCACCTCGTAGTCGTACGCGGCGATCTTGAGCATCGGTCCGGTCGCGTCGAGGAGCAGGCCCGAGAGCACCTGCAACTGGGTGGTCGGCCGGCTCGGCAACGTGCGTGCGGTCCAGGCGACCGCTTCGGTGAATTCGTCCCGTTCCACCCGGAACTTCATGGTTAGGCCTCCTGTCGTTCCCTCCGGTTGTTCGGAGTCACCCCGCAGGGAACACCGACCAGCATCTCAGAGTGCCAGCAGACGCCGACGAGCGGTCGGCCGCGCTCCGGGCGCTTGCCTGGGGTCCAGCCGCGGCACGTAGATCGCTCGGATCCGGGCTCGAGCCGTTGTCCACACCTCCTAGTACTAAGAGTTTTTGATCATTCTTAGAAAAATCTAGTTGGTCGTAGTAGTAGGGGGTGTGGATACTGGGGATAACTGCTGTTTCCGCAGGTCAGAGGGGTTGTCGGCCGGTGCAAATCTTGTGGGTGGATCTGTGCATGCGCGCAGTGGTTATCCCCAGGCCCGATCTGCGTCCACAAGGACCACGTTGTCCCTCCACAGGCCTTCCCCGAGTTGTCCACAGGCTGTCCACTGCCACTCCACCGTTCCGACCGCAGGCTGTCCACAACGTTTTCCACAAGCTGTGGGCGGAACCACCCAGTGGGCTCGGTGCGGTTGTCCCCGGTTGTCCCCGGTTGTCCGTGGTCGTTCGGGGGAGTCCTGCCCCGCGGCGTCCGGTCCATGCGCCATGTGTGACACCCGGCGAGGCGTCACGCCCCGCCGTCGGGCGGCAGCCATCGGTCCGCAGGACCGTTCTGGCCGGGGGGAATAGGAGGAACCGTGCTGCCCGGCGGTGGGCAGCGGCGGTGGCAGCGGGCAGCGCCCCTAGGGCCT
>NZ_CDWRCL010000102.1:3325-13432 GCF_977927575.1 Frankia sp. CcCS3 | reverse complement strand
GGCTACCGCACCCCGAAAACCAGCGGCTACGAACACGCTGCGCAACCACCCGCCGAGCCCGCAGATGCCTCAAACCCGCTTAACTTCGAAGAGCCCGAATGGCCCGACGGCAACCCCCTGGATGTCGCCTGATGGCCGCGGGGGAGGGGGCCGGGAAGGACCGGCGGAAGCGGCGGCGTTCCCAGGGTGAGGGGGCGCTGTTTCAGCGGGCGAGCGACGGCCTGTGGGTCGGTCGCATCGATCTCGGCTGGGCGGACGGGAAGTGCGTCCGTAAGACCGTCTACGGCAAGACGGAGAAGGAATGCCGCGAGAAGCTCACCAAGGTCAGGAATGCGGCCGAACTCGGCGTCAACGTCACGGCAGAGCGCCGGACGGTCGCGGTGTGGCTGACGGAGTGGCTCGCCATCAAGGAGGACGACGGAACGCGGGCGTCGACGCTGCGGGCCTACCGTTGGCTGATCACCACGCATATCGTGCCGATGATCGGCCGTGTGCAGCTCGACAAGATGACCCCGTTGGACGTGCGGCGGCTCGTCGCGGCGGCGAAGAAGTCGGGGCTGTCGGCGGGGAGCGTCCGCCACGTGCACAGCCTGATCCGCAACGCGCTGGCGGAGGCCGAACGGCTGGACCTCGTGGCGCGCAACGTCGCGAAAGCGGTCAAGGCGCCACCGACACCGCATCGCGAGGTCCGTGCCCTGCGCCCGGAAGAGGCGCGCCGGCTCGTCGATGTGCTCCGCGGCGAGCGGCTGGAAGCGGTCTTCGCCTGCGCACTGATGCTCGGGCTACGGCGTGGCGAGATCCTCGGCCTGCGCTGGACGGACGTCGACATCGACGGAGCGACGCTGCACGTCCGGCAGACCCTGCCGTCAGGCCGGGTTGCCGTGGCTGCGGCTGCATGATCTGCGCCACGCCTTCGCGTCGATGCTCTTTGCCGAGGGTGTAGCGGCGCGGACGGTGATGGAGCTGCTCGGGCACTCCACGATCCAGCTCACCATGAACACCTACACCCACGTAATGCCGGAGACCCAGCGCGACGCGGTCGGCCGGCTCGACCGGATTTTCGGCGATCAGGCGGACGACGAAGAGGATGTCGATCAGACGAACGAAGAGGAGGGCGGGGAGGAGCTCGCGGGCTGACCGTGTACCCGAGCGAATCGGCGGCGCCCCGGGATGGCTGTGTACCTTGCAGCGCCCGGGGCGTCTGCCATCAGGGCATAGAGAGGCTGGGGTACAGAAGTGGGTACAGAGACCTTCTGGAAGAGACTACCGAGAGTCATGCGACCTGGTAGATACGGGTGCGCCGCCAGGGACTTGAACCCCGAACCCGCGGATTAAGAGTCCGCTGCTCTGCCAATTGAGCTAGCGGCGCGTTGCCTCCGCGTCCCCGCGGCGACATGCAGAACTCTACCAGGCACTGGAGACGAGTGGCCGGGGGTGCAGGCACGGCGCCCGGTAGCGGCGGCCACCTTGGAGATCACTGGTGGCGGCGGCTCCGGGTCCCTGCGTGTCCTCCGGGGCCGGTCTTACCCGGGATCTTGCCCGGGTCCCGGGGCTGCCTGTGGTCTCGGCTCGGAGCCGTAACGGGCATCAGCGGGGTTCCAGGAATGTTTCGCTGATAGACATGACGTGGCCGACGCCGCGGGCCTGCCGGACGTACGGTCAGGCCGGGACACCGCGGTGAGGCCGGGACGCGGTGGCTTTGGCGTCTCGTCCCTTCCCTCGCGTCCGATCCGGACCGGCGTCACGCGGGTACCGAATCGGACCTGACGACCTGGAGGCCCACCGCGAGCTCCGAAGCATCGTCCGCTGACACGGCCCGTCCCTCGCACGGACCGCCGGATCGGCCGGACCCCAGCCCGCACCCGGGTCCGGGTCCCGTCGAGCGATCGCAGTTGCCCAGTCCACGCCCACGGCCCCAACCAGCCGAGGGGCCTGCCGCCCCCGGCTCCCCGGTGGCTCCCGGTTCACCTACGGCCACCGAGGAGAAAGCCGAGGATGCCGGGCCGGAGAAAGCCGGGGGCCCCGGACCGGAGAAACCGGCGGTCGGCTGGCTGCGCAGGATCCTCCGCGAGATCCTCGTGTACCGCCGCAACGCCGCCCTGGCCTTCGGCGCCGCGCTGCTCGGCACGCTCGTCACGGCCGCCGTCCCGTTGGTCGAGCGGCAGGTCATCGACAACGTCGTCGTCACGCACCGCCACTCTCTTGCACCCTATGTCGCCATTCTGCTCGGGGCCGGGGTCGTCGTCTTCGCCGCCGCGTTCGTCCGACGCTACGTCGGTGGCCGGCTCTCCCTCGATGTCCAGTACGACCTGCGCGACGCCGTCTTCAGCGCCATCGAGCGCCTCGACGGGGCCCGGCAGGACCAGCTCCAGACCGGGCAGGTGGTGAGCCGGGCGATCTCGGACGTCACCGTGGTCCAGGGTCTGCTGTCCTATCTGCCGATGATGAGCGGCAACCTGGTGCTCTTCGTCGTGTCCCTTGTGGTGATGGCCTGGCTGTCCCCGCTGCTCACCGTCATCGCGCTCGCGCTGGGGCCGGCGCTGTTCATCGTCGGCTACGGCGCCCGACGCACGGTCTTCCCGGCGACCTGGGCGGCGCAGCAGCAGGCCGGCGAGGTCGCCGGAGTGGTCGAGGAGGCCGTCGCCGGCGTCCGGGTGGTGAAGGGGTTCGGGCAGGAGGCCCGCGAGCTGGACCGGCTGGCGGTGGACGCCCGGTGGCTGTTCGCGCTTCGGATGCGTGCGGTGCGCATCACCAGCAGGTTCGGTGCGGCGATGCAGGCCGTTCCCGCGCTCGGCCAGGTCGCGGTGCTGGCGCTCGGCGGCTGGCTGGCGCTGACGGACCGGATCACCCTCGGCACCTTCCTCGCGTTCAGCACCTATCTTGGCGCCCTGATCGGGCCGACGCGGACCCTCGCCGGCCTGCTCACCGTGGGCCAGCAGGCCAAGGCCAGCACGATACGCATCTTCGAGATCATCGATTCGCAGCCGGCGATCACGGACCGGCCGGGCGCCGTGCGCCTTGGCCGGGTCCGCGGGCTGGTCGACCTGGACGGTGTCACGTTCGGCTACGTTCCGTCCCGCCCCGCGCTGCGGGACGTGAGCCTGCGGATCGAGCCGGGGGAGACGGTCGCCCTCGTCGGCACGTCCGGTTCGGGCAAGTCGACGGTCGCGATGCTGCTGTCGCGGTTCTACGATCCCCAGGCCGGGACGGTCCGGCTTGACGGTGTGGACATCCGCACGGTGCCACTGTCGTCGCTGCGGGCGCAGATCGGGGTCGTCTTCGAGGACAGTTTCCTGTTCTCCGACACGGTGCGCGCGAACATCGCCTACGGCCGGCCGGGTGCCACGGATGACCAGATCGTCGCGGCCACGCAGGCGGCGCAGGCGGACGTCTTCATCCGCGGCCTGCCCGACGGCTATGACACCGTCGTGGGGGAACAGGGCCTGACCCTCTCCGGCGGCCAGCGCCAGCGCGTCGCGCTCGCCCGCGCGCTACTCACCGATCCCCGCGTCCTGCTCCTCGACGACGCGACCTCGGCCGTGGACGCCCGGATCGAGGCCGAGATCCACGACACGCTCCGGACGATCATGCGTGGCCGCACCACCCTGCTCATCGCGCACCGGCGCTCCACCCTGCGCCTCGCCGACCGGATCGCCGTGCTCGACGCCGGCCGGATCGTCGACGTCGGGACCGAGGCCGAACTGACGGCCCGATGTCCTCTGTTCCGCCATCTGCTCGCCGGCCCCGGTGAGGGCCTTCCCGACCAGCTCCCGTCCCCGTCCCCCGACCCCGACCTTTCTTGCCTATCCAGAGGGATAAATCGGACACAAAAGGCTCTGGATAGGCAAGGAAGTAGGCAAGGAAAAGGAAGTGGTCTCCGGGGCGGTGCTACCCGGGGCGGTCTCGGCCGGGGGCTCGGCGGCGGGGGCCCCTTCGGTGACATGCCGGCGACCCCCGACCTGCTCGCCCGGGTCGACGCCCTGCCCCCGGCGCTCGACGAGCCGCGGGTCGACCAGGCTGCGGCGGCCGCCCCCGACCCGGCATTCTCGCTGCACCGGCTGCTGGCCGTGGTCCGCTGGCCGCTCGTCCTGGGCCTGCTGCTGGTGGCGGCCGACGCCGTCGCGGGTCTCGCCCTGCCGGCGTTGGTGCGGCATGCCGTCGACGCCGGTGTGAGTGTCGGGGCACGTGACGTCCTGTTCGCCACCGCCGGTGTCGCGCTGGCGGTGGTACTGGTCAACTGGGCGGTGCAGGTGGGGCAGACCCGTGTCACGGGCCGGATGGGGGAGCGGCTGCTTTACATCCTGCGGGTGAAGACCTTTGCGCAGCTGCAGCGCCTCGGGCTCGACTACTACGAGCGCGAGCTCGCCGGCCGGATCATGACCCGGATGACGACCGACGTCGACGCCCTGTCGACCTTCCTGCAGACCGGCCTGACCACCGCCATCGTCAGCCTGCTGTCCTTCTTCGGCGTCCTGGTGGCGCTGATCGTGCTGGACGCCGAGCTCGCCCTGGTCGTCGTCGCCGTACTGCCGATCCTGGTCGTGGCGACGGTGGTGTTCCGGCGTCGCTCCTCCGCCGCCTACACCGAGTCCCGGGAACGAGTCAGCGCCGTCAACGCATCGCTGCAGGAGAACCTGACCGGCCTGCGCATCGCCCAGGCGTTCGGCCGGGAAGCGGTCAACCAGGCGAGGTTCCGCGAGCTCGCGGACAGCTACCGCCGCTCGCGGCTGCGGGCACAACGGATGATCGCTCTCTACTTCCCGTTCGTCGAGTTCCTCTCCCGGGTCGCGGGTGCTCTCGTGCTGGGAATCGGCGCCCACCTTGCCGTCGGCGGATCCCTGTCGCCGGGAGCACTACTCGCGTTCCTGCTCTATGTGGACCTCTTCTTCGCGCCGGTGCAGCAACTGTCCCAGGTGCTCGACGGTTATCAGCAGGCCCGGGTCGGTCTGCGCCGGCTTTCCGAGCTGCTGCGGACTCCGACCTCGACGCCGCCGGCCGAGCACCCGCGACCGGTCGGGCGGCTGGCCGGCGAGGTGGTCCTGGCCGGCGTCCGGTTCGCCTACACGGGAAGCACCGCCGCGCGGGCGGAGAACTCCGGGCCGGCGGGAAACGCCGTGAACGGGGTGAGCCTGCGCATCGCCCCGGGGGAGACAGTCGCCCTGGTCGGGGAGACCGGCGCGGGCAAGTCCACGGTGGTGAAGCTGATCGCCCGGTTCTACGACGTGACCGAGGGTGCGGTGCGGGTGGACGGCGTCGACGTGCGCGACTTCGACCTGCCCGCCTACCGGCGACGGCTCGGTGTCGTTCCGCAGGAGCCGTTCCTGTTCTCCGGGACGGTCCGGGACGCCATCGCCTACGCTCGGCCGGATGCCTCCGACGCCGAGGTCGTGGCGGCGGCGCGGGCGGTCGGCGCCCACGCGTTCATCACCCGCCTGGCCGACGGCTACGATCATCTGGTCGGCGAACGCGGCCGGGGACTGTCCGTCGGCCAGCGTCAGCTCCTGGCGCTCGCCCGCGCGGAGCTCGCCGACCCGGACATCCTGCTGTTCGACGAGGCGACCGCGGCGCTCGACCTCGCGACGGAGGCGGCGGTCACGGCCGCCTCGGAGGCGGTGGCCACCCGGCGGACCACGATCGTCATCGCCCATCGGCTCACCACGGCGGCCCGGGCCGACCGGGTGGTCGTGATGGCGGACGGCCGGGTGGTCGAGCAGGGGCCGCACGCCGAGCTGGTGCACGCCGGCGGCCCGTACTCCCGCCTGTGGGCCGCCTTCACCGCGGAGTCCGTCACGCCCGCGGAGTCCGTCACGCCCGCGGATCTCAGCCCGACCGCGGACAGCGGTGCGGATCGGCGAGCGGCTGGCTGACCGTCAAGCGGCTGGCTGACCGGCGAGGGCGGCCTCATTCCGTAATGTCATGGTTCGCCCTCAAGCCTGAGGGGATGCCCTCACGGGGCAACGAGCAAGCCCGCCCGTCGCCCCGATCGGCCGAGCGGTCACCCGGGGCCGGCGGCGATCAGAGGAGGGGATCATGAAGGCGAACGGTCTGTCGATGGAGATCGCCTGGCCACGGCTGCCCAGCGGAATCGCCACACCCGGTGAACTCGCCGACCAGCTGGACGCCGACCTGCGGGACCGCGCCAGGGTCGCCGCGTTCGACGAGCACGGTCTGTGGGTCCGGGTCCACCGGCCGCACCAGGTCGAGGCGCTCGCCGCCGAACTCGCTTACAAGCTCTCCCAGGTCGGCGCGTCCGATCAGACGTTCCTCTCCTGGCACGACGAGCTGGGTAATCATCGTCGTTCGCTGAGCGGCCGTCGGATCGGGATGCACCGCAAGGTCGCCTGAACATGCCGGCGGATTCTCGACGAGGTCCCACGAAGTCCCGGAAGTCCCGGAAGTCCCGGAAGTCCCGGGAAGCCCCGGGAAGTCCCGGGAAGACCGGAAGATGGTGGATCCCGCCCGGTCGGCCCTTGGTCGGTCGGCTGGCGGTCAGCCCTCGGCCGGCTGGAGGGTCTCCCGAGCGATCGCGGTGCCGAAGCGGACGGCGCCAGGGGACGGGACCGGGCAGGCCGTCATCGGCTTCTGGAGCAACGGGCAGAAGTGGACCCCGTCGGGGCTGCGGACTGTGACGACCCCCCCGGGCTCGCAGGTCTCGCCCGCGGCACAGGGCATCGTCGAGGTGAACCGGCCGTTCATGGTCAGCACCCGGCCCGCGGGGACCACCCGGGTACGTTCGTGCTCTGCGGCGATCTGGCGCCACAGGCGGTCCAACAGGGTCATCCCGGCCTCGTCGACCGTCTGGTCACGCCGTGGCGGCGCATCCACGAGGACGACTCCGATGCCCTGATTCGTCAGCATCTTGACGGCCTTCGTCACGTCCTCCCGGTAGGCCGTCACCAGGTCACGACCCTGCATGCAGGGCGTCACCTGGTTGCCGGAGAACACCAGAACCGCGGTGGTCGGCCGCCAACGCCGCGCCTGGTCGCGGATGTCCATGAGCCAGTCGCAGGGCGCCGTGCCACCCCAGGTGCGCACCAGCACGGCGGTCCCGCCGTCCGCGCGGGCCGCCTCGTCGAAGGCGCTACCCGCCTCCCAGGCGAGCGAGTCGCCCCACAACGCCACCCGTGGCCTGTCGTCGGAGGTCCTGTTCACCACCAGGGTGCCCCCGACCAGGACGATCGCGACGACGAACAGCCAGCCGACCGGTCCCAGCCGTCCGATCCGCACGGTCCGCCCCTTCCTGCCCGGCCGCACCGGGCCGGTATCACCGGATCCCCGATCACGTCCGACTCTGCCCGGCTACCCACCACCTCATCGTGCTTCCCGCCCGGCGCTGTTCTGGTGACGGGTGTGCCGTCCCCACGAACGGACATTACCGAACGTACCTCCCATAACTGTTCTATCCAGAGACCCGAGTAGCTCCCGCTACCGCGGGCGGTCGTGGCCGAGACGGAGGGTGGGGGGTGGGTAGGACATGGCAGTACCCATGGCGGCGGGCTGCCCTGTGGCGGCGGGCATGGGGGTGCTGGTCGGAAGGCGAGACCGGATCTGTGGCAGAGTTTTCGCCATGACGCGGTCCGTTGCGACGCGCAGGCCCACCATGGCCCGCCGTACTGCCGCCGCGGCGTTGACCCTGGGCGGCGTGGCCGGGTTCACCTACGGCATTCCGTCGCTCACCACATTGCGTCGACTACGGCTGCGGTGGACGCCGGTGCTCGCAGGGCTCGGCGCGCCTGATCACGTCGCGCTCACCTTCGACGATGGTCCGGATCCCGTGTCCACGCCGCAGTTCCTCGACGTGCTCGCCGAACTCGACGTGCGGGCGACGTTCTTCGTCCTCGGTGGTCTGCTGGAACGTGCACCGACGTTGGCGAGGGAGATGGCCGCCGCCGGGCACGAGCTGGCCGTGCACGGCTGGGATCATCGCCCGATGCTGTTGCGCGGTCCCCGCTCCACGCACGACCATCTCGCCCGCACCCGGGACCTGGTCGTCGAGATCACCGGTCGCGCGCCGCGGTTCGTCCGGCCGCCGCACGGCATCCTCTCGGCCGGGCTGCTCGTCGCGGCCCGCCGCCTCGACCTCAGCCCCGTCCTGTGGTCGGCGTGGGGACGCGACTGGACGGCCGAGGCGACGCCGGGCAGCGTGCTGGACACCCTCGCCCCCGACCTGCGCGGGGGCGCCACGGTGCTGCTGCACGACTGTGACTGCACATCGGCCCCCGAGGCCTGGCGCAGCGCGCTCGGGGCTCTGCCCGGGATCGCCGCGCGCTGCGACGACGCCGGCCTGCGCCTCGGACCACTCGCCGAGCACGGCCTGCCGGCCTAGCCGCATCCTCCTTCTGGCAGGAGCGGCCGGGCAGGTCAGACGGCTGGGCAGGTCAGACGGCCGGGTAGAGGGAGTAGCTCGGGAAGTTGCCGACGAGCCGCTCGTCGGCGTCCGCGCCCACGGTGACGGCTCTGGCCAGATGGACACCGCCGACGAAGGCCCCCTTCCAGGAGGCGCCGCGGCCACCGAACGGCTCGTCCCGGTCGCCGCGGGAGCGCGGCTTGTTGACTCCGACCTTGAACGCCTGCAGTTCCCCGGCGAGCCGGCGGGCATGGGACTCGTCGTCGCAGGCCAGTGAGGCGACCAGCGCGCCGTTGGAGGCGTTCATCGCCGCCAGCAGTTCGGCCTCCGAGTCGACGACGACGATGGTGTCGACCGGGCCGAACGGCTCCGCGTGGTGCAGCGCAGACGACGCCGGCGGGCTCAGGACCGCCACCGGCGGCACGTAGGCGGAGGTGTCCTGCCCGGGGATGAACCGGCCGTCCGCGAGGTCTCCGCGGTAGATCGGCACGCCGCCCTTCGTGATCGTCTCGTCGATCTTCGCGGCCAGCTCGGTCGCCTTGTCCGCGGTGATGACCGGGCCGTAGTCCAGCTCGGGCAGCGGGTCGGCGTCGTCGGCGACAGCGAGGGGGTGGCCGAACCGGACGCCGGAGACCACCGGCAGGTACATCTGGAGGAACCTGTCGAACAGTTGGCGCTGGACGACGTAGCGGGGGTAGGCGGTGCAGCGCTGCTTGCCGTACTCGAAGCCCTTCTTCAGATGGGCGGCGAGCACGTCCCACTGGGAGAAGTCCCAGATGCCCCAGGCGTTGAGGCCCTCCTGCTCGAGGAAGTGGCGCTTACCGGTGTCGACCAGGGCGGCGGCGACCTGGCCACCCGCCGACCGGCCGCCCACGAAGGCCAGGCAGCCGATCTCGGGGGCGCGGACCAGCGCCGAGCTCAGCCGGGAACCCGATCCGGAGACCAGCGAGACCGGCAGACCCTCCCGGCGGGCCAGCGCGCTCGCCAGCGTCAGGCAGGCGGCGCCGCCGTCGGTCGGGGTCTTGGCGATGGTGCCGTTGCCGGCGAGGATCTGGACGAGCACGGCATGCATGAGCACGCTCATCGGGTAGTTCCAGCTGGCGATGTTGCTCACCGGACCGGGTAGCGGGGTGCGCCCGGCGATCATGCCGTCGATCTCGTCGATGTACCAGCGCACCCCGTCGAGGGCACGGTCGACGTCGGTGCGCGCCAGCCGCCAGGGCTTGCCGATCTCCCAGACGAGCAGGAGAGCCAGCAGGTCGCGGTGGGCGTCCATGGCGTCGACGGCGGCGCGTACCCGGGCCTTGCGCTCGGGCAGCGCCACGTCGCGCCAGTGCTTGTGGTCGTTGAGAGCGGCCCGGATCGCCTCCCGGGCCTCGTCCAGCTCGATCATCGGGGGCCCGGCGATCGGTGTGCCGTCGACGGGGGACAGGCTGTGCAGTGGGTTTCCAGTTCGATGCCAGTGCCCGCCCCAGAGATTACGGAGGCGGTCCTCGTCGAACGCCTCGGGGGCAATCTGGCGGCAGGTGGCGAACGCCTCGGACCAGGTGGTACCCGGCTTAATGTGGAGTCGTGGCTGGGAGCTGCTGGATGCTGCGGCCATACCGGTGATATTGACGGTCATCCGCCGATCACGCCAGGCAAAGCGGCCCACTATTTCGAGGGTTCTTAGATGACTGTATCAGTGTAATAACACTCGGTAATTTCCTGCATAAACCGCCATGTGGCCACTCATCGCCCTTGCTCGATATCTAATGATC
>NZ_CDWRCL010000102.1:0-2925 GCF_977927575.1 Frankia sp. CcCS3 | reverse complement strand
CTGGTGCTGCTGGCTCGCGTTGGTCGCCGGGGTTGTTGCCAGGAGGAAACCCGGCGCGACTCGCCGCGCGAACATGGTCATATGCGGGTGGGTGGCAGCGTCCACCGCGTACTATTTCCGGCATGTCGGATGCGTTTATCGGGCGAGATGGCGGCACCACTTCGGCGCCGTCACGACCTCGGGTGTGTACTTCATCACGTAGAGTGGGATGGTGTCCGAACCATCTTTCGTGCGCGTCCGGGTTGCCGCCACTCGGACGATTCGATCCTGATTCCCGGATGTGTGATGACGGCCAGTGTCGTGCCGCCGTCGGCCGCTGAAGCCGACTCCGTCGAGGGCTCCGCGCCGATCCGGGTCCTCGTAGTAGATGATCATGAGTTGTTCCTCCAGGGCCTGCAGACGGTCCTGGAGATTGAGGAGGACATCAGCGTCGTCGGCCGGGCCGGTGACGGTCAAGAGGCTCTGACCTTGGCCTCCGGGACGTCGCCGGACATCGTCCTGATGGATGTCCGGATGCCGGGCCGGGACGGGATCGCCGCGGCGGGTGCCATCAAACGTGCTGTTCCGCGCACTCGTATCGTGATGCTCACGGTCTCGGACGAGGAGTCCGACCTGTTCGAGGCGATCAAGGCGGGTGCGGTCGGGTACCTGCTGAAGTCGATTCCGCCGCACGAGGTGGCCGACGCGGTGCGGGCCGTCCACAATGGGCAGAGTCTGATCAGTCCTTCGATGGCATCGAAGTTGATGGTCGAGTTCGCCACGATGGCCCGTGGTACCGAGGACCGTCCTCGGGTGCACGCCCCGCACCTGACCGCGCGAGAACTCGAGGTGCTGAAGCTGGTCGCTGAGGGGCGCGCGAACCGCGAGATTGCCCGCAAGCTGTTCATCAGTGAGAACACGGTCAAGAACCACGTTCGTAACATCCTGGACAAACTGCAGCTGCACTCGCGGATGGAAGCCGTGATGTACGCGGTCCGCCAGGGGTTGTTCGACATCGAGTGAGCCCGGCGGGGCCGCACGGCTGCCGCGGTGGGCCTCCGTCCGCCACCCTGCGGGGCCTGGTCGGCGGGATATCGCTCTGGGGTGGGTGACGGGACTTGAACCCGCGGCCACCGAGACCACAACCCGGTGCTCTACCAGCTGAGCTACACCCACCAGAACCTGGCTGCCATGCCGAAGGAGGACACCCGGCCGGACCGGAGATCCTCCGACCGGTGCGAATCCGGGATGTTCCGAATCCGGGATGTTCCACCCGCGCCGCCTGACCAAGCGAAGCTATCGTACCGGTCCGCGCCACCGGATGGGCAAGGGGGTTACCCCGGTCATGCTGGCCGCGCTCACCGCACTGGCCGCGCTCGCCGAGATCACTGCCCGTTCAGGCGGGCGGTGGAAGATCCCCCGCTAAGCCGCGCGGGTGAACCGGCCGGGTCGTCTGGTTGCGGGTGCTCGGAGCCTCCGGCGGTCAGGGCGGCCAGCGACGCATCGGCCTGGTCGCGGATCTCGGCGGCGATCGCGCGGGCCTGCTCGGTGCCCGGCCCCGGCTGGGGGACGAACACGGCCCGTCGGTAGTAGCGCAGCTCCTCGATGCTCTCCTGGATGTCCGCTAGGGCCCGGTGGCCGCCGCGTTTGACCGGAGCCGCGTAGTAGGCCCGCACGTACCAGCGGCGGGCGAGCTCCATGATCGACGAGACGTCGATCATGCGGTAGTGCAGGTGAGCGTCCAGTGACGGCAGGTAACGTGCGAGGAAGGTGCGGTCCGTGGCGATCGAGTTGCCGCACAACGGGGCCTTGCGCACCTCGGGAATCCGGGTGCGGACGTAGTCGAGGAGCTGGCGCTCCGCGTCGGCGAGGGACAAGGTGGAGGCTTGGACGGCGGCGGTCAGGCCCGAGGCCTCGTGCATCTCGCGGACGACCGGCTCCATGGTCTGCAGCGCCTCCTCCGGCGCCGAGATGACCAGGTCGATGCCCTCGTCGAGGATGTTGAGCTCACTGTCCGTGATCAAGCAGGCCACTTCCAGGAGTAGATCCGACGCGGCGTCCAGGCCGGTCATCTCGCAGTCGATCCACACCAGTCGATCCATCCCGCTGACACTATGGTCTGCGGTCGCCGTCGTCACGTGCACCCTCGGGTTCTCATCGGGATAGCTGAGTGCCTGCTCCGCCGAGATCATCTTACGGTCCCTGTTCAGTTACTGACGGTAAAGCTGATGGAGATCTGAGTGTTCCCGGCTCCGACCAGGATCGCGGTCAGGGTGTACAGCCCGTCCGGGACCTCGGAAGTCTGCCATCCGCCGGGATGCGGCGTGAACAGGTACGGCGGGCCGGGGAGATCCCGCCGGTACGGCCCGATCGGTCCATTCAGCACGTACGTCAGGGTGCCAGCGTAGCCCGTCGTCTCCACCCGGATGGTGCGGAATCCCGAGATGGTCTCGCCCTGGTGGATGCCGGCGAAGGTGAACGGCGCGACGGACATCGTCGACGACGGCGTGGGCACGGCGCCCGGGCCGGGCCGGGATGGACGACCGTCGGGTGCGGGGGATGCCGCCGGGGCCGGACCGGACCGGGGTTCCTGGCTGTGATAACTGAACACCAGGATCGGCATCAGGACCAGGGCAGCGAAGAACAGCGCAAGACCGACCCAACCCCGCCTGAGGGCATCCACGCTGCCTGCGTCCCTCCGCCATGCCGCCCATGGGTTCGGGTCACTTTAATAGGCGGGGATGTGACCGACTCCCGCGGCCTGGGACCGACCGGGATCGAAGCGCGCAGTCGGGCAGGGGGAGGGGGAAGTGGGCCGACAGCGGGTCGACGGGCACGCCTGCCGCCGCGGCGTCGGACCGGCACGGGTGGTCCGGACCGGCACGGGAGACGCAGCCGCTTGTCGATGCGGCTGCCGAGGGCAAGACGGCCTAGATCTGTCTTCCG
>NZ_CDWRCL010000101.1:12472-13439 GCF_977927575.1 Frankia sp. CcCS3 | reverse complement strand
AGGCCCTACAGCCGCTTCCACCGCGGCGGCCCGGAGGCCGGTGCAGCCGAAGCAGATGCCTACCGGACTGTTGCCGCCGAGCTGGAAGCTGCCGGCTACGCCGTGCTGTGCCACGACATCGGGGCTCAGACGGGGGAGGAAGTGGCCGCCGTACTGGCGGCGTCTGTGCTCTCCCGGCTGGAGGGCACCCGTACCGCTTCTTGAGCGGCCCGTACCAAGGAGTCGTACGTCTCCACCGTGCGTACGGCTTCCACCCCCAGCGACGCCACGAAGGCCGCCAACTCCTCCTGCACGGCGGCGGCCGGCGCGTCGTCGGGCACCATGCGTTCCAGCTCCAGGAACGTCCCGACCCCTTCCAGCTCATCCAGGCACAACGAAACCTCGCCATGCCGGCCGGTCCGCCGGAACTTGGCAACCCGGACCGTCGCCCAGTAGCCCATGCGAAGGATCGCCTCGTGCATCTGCTGGCTCCGTCTCGTACTCCAAGCAGTCCTGGGCGTTGGCGCCCGGCTGCTTGAGGGCGAACCAGTGGCGGCCGTTCACCGTGCGCAGCCGCAGGAATGACACGCCAAGCTTGCTGTCTCCGAAGGACCAGCCGAGCGGGGCGAAGGCCTGGTCGTCCTGGTACACCGCCTCGCCGAGGTTGATACCCCGCCCACTGAGCGCGCCAAGCACTGCCTCCAGGTCCGACACGGAATACTTGACTTCAACCTCGCGCACAACGTCTCCCTATAGGTCATGAGGTAGCAGGCAAAATTGTAACGGAACCCCGATGCTGCCTATGAGGGAGCCCGAGGGGAACGGTCAATGCTGGACCAGCTTGATAACCGTCCCCAGCTGGTTGTGTGTGGAATAACTTGGCGCGCGGGGTAGCTGTCTTGCGGCAACCTAAGCGCTCACAATATAATTGACTTAGTGAACAACTAGAGTTTCGCAGTTTTCTTGATTGCCCTGCGATGGGCATTAA
>NZ_CDWRCL010000101.1:0-12153 GCF_977927575.1 Frankia sp. CcCS3 | reverse complement strand
TGCGATGATGCTCTCGATCACGTATTTGTTACTTCATTACGTCCCCTAAAGCACGTTGATTTAATCCATTGACCGGATGGTGGTGTCCGGGTGTGGCACGGCTGCGGCGTGCCGGTAAGGGAAGCAGGCTGCCCGACGGGCTGGTGGCGGGAGCATCGGCGCTTCCTAAACCAGCTCAAAAAAGTGGACGCCGATGCTCCCAGATCTCACTGTACCGTCTTCCCTGGCCGTTCTTCTGGCCGTGTTTCACCGCGCCGACGTTCCAGGTGTTCCGTGCGCTGGCCTGCGGGATGCTCGCCGCGACCGGCCGGCGGACGGTGTGCGGGATGCTCGTGGGCGCGGGGCTGTCGCGGGTGTGGCCGCACGACCGGGCGCACCGGTTCTTCATAGTGATCGCCGGGCTGAGCACGTGAAGCCCCTGGGCGACGAAGCCCGGATCGGCGCGACGATTGAGCCAGGCCCCGGACCGACGCGGCTTGAGGTCGGGTGGCCCAAGGATGCGAATCCCCTGGGCCACCCGATCTCAGAGTCGGCGGGTGAAGTGGAAGGCCGCGATCGTGAAGCCGGTCCGCAGGTAGAGCCGGTGCGCCTCGTAGCGGTGGGTGCCGGCGTCGAGATGGATATGTTCGCAGCCGAGCCGGCGCGCCTCCCGTTCACTCCAGGCGAGCAGCCGGGTGGCGTGCCCCCGCCCCCGCGCCGCCAGGATCGTGGACAGGTCGTCGATGACCAGATGCCGCCCGTAGGCGAGCGAGGTCACCTGCCGGAATCCGACCGCCGCGACCACCCGTCCCAGCTCCCCGTCCCACGACGCGACCAGGCGGTATCCCTCGGGGCGCTGGACCTCGTTGACGAGCTTGACGAACCCGGTGGAGGTCAGATGCGGCCGAAGCTGCCGCATGGGGTCGAACGCCAGCCAGGTACGATCCGCCTCCAGCTCCTCGATCTTCACATACCGTATTCTTGCAGCTTCACCAGGTGAGCCGATGTCCCCGGACGGGTGGAGCGCTCAGAACCAGCCGCGGCGGCGGCCCAGGTGCTCCAGCTGCTGGTGGAGCAGCCCGGCGAGCTGGTGCCGGTCGGTGTCGTGGTGGCCGAGCCGGAACCGGCTGAGCTCGTCGCCGCCGGAGGACAGCAGCCCGCCGCGGCGGTCGGCCTCCAGGACGACGTCCACCCCGGAGCCGTCGACGAGGAAGGTGACTTCCAGTTCGGAGATGCGCCGGGCGTACTCGCCCGACGGCTTCAGCTCGATCTCCTGGTAGAAGGGCAGGTCGGAGCCGTGTAGGCGGCCCTTCTCGACGTCGGCGGACCTGAAGTGGAAGCCGAGGTCACCGAGGGAGGTGAGCACCGCCTCCTGGACGGGCAGCGGGTGCACGTTCACCGCGTCGAGGTCACCCGGGTCCACCGCCCCGGGGATGGCCAGCTTGGTCCGCACCCCGATCTTCATCCCGTGCAGGTGCCACCCGCCGATGTCGGTGATCGGGGTCTGCCACGGCACGGGCAGCTCGAAGCGGCCGCTGATCTGCTGCTCCGGGTGGATAGTGAAGTCGCCGCCGATCTGCTGGGTACCGAAGGTGATCTGCTCGTGCCAGGTCGAGTCGTCGGTCTCGACCTCGACGGTCGCCTCGAGCGTGACGAGGACCTTCTCGATCTTCTGCTCGACCTTGCCGCCGGTAACGGTGGTCAGACCGGTCACGACCTGGCCCGGCAGGGTCTCCGGACGGTCCAGCACGGTCTCGACCTCGGCCCCGCCCACGCCGAGCCGCGACATGAACCGCTTCATCCCCATGGGTGCCCGTCCTCTTCCATTCCCATTCTCGTGTGTGCGTAGGACACGTTCTCACATCCGCAGGACGACCGGACCGCCGGAACCGCTCCCGGGTCGGCAGGGTGACAGCGGGCGGGGCGCGTCAACGGGCCGGTGGCGCGGATGGGGTACGGCGTCCGGCTTCGGGGCGAACCGGTACCATTCCGCTTCGTGACCTGCATCGTCGGGGTACAGCAGGACGGCCGGGTCGTGATCGGTGGGGACAGCGCCGGTGTCGCCGGCTGGTCTATCACTGTCCGTGCGGATACCAAGGTATTTCGTAACAGTGAGTTCATTATGGGGTTCACTGATTCGTTCCGGATGGGCCAGCTGCTCCGCTACAGCCTCGTGCCCCCGGTCCCGCAGGACTGGGATCTCGATCGGTTCATGGCGACGGACTTCATCGCGGTGGTCCGGGACTGCCTGCGCGACGGCGGCTTCGCCCGCAACGACTCCGGCAATGAGAGCGGCGGGCTGTTCCTGGTCGGCGTCCGCGGACACCTCTACCGCATCGACTCGGACTACCAGATCGGCCGCAGCGTGGACGACTACTACGCGGTCGGCAGCGGCGACGAGTACGCCTGCGGCTCGCTGCACAGCACCCGGGGCCTCGACCCGAAACAGCGGGTCCGGATGGCGCTGGAGGCCGCGGCCCACCACTCGACCGGGGTGTGCCCGCCGTTCCACATCATCTCCTCCGACGACATCTCCTCCGACGACGTGACCACCTACGACGCCCCGGACTGACCGGACGCCTCGGACTGACCGGACGCCTCGGACTGGCCGGACAGCGGTCAGCGGTGGAGCCGTTCCGCGGCCAGTGCGGCGAAGGCCGACGTGCCGGCGAGCGGTTCGAAGCGTTGCGCGGCGGCGGTCAACGTGCCGTACTCGTCCTCAGTGAGCGTGATGTCGGCCGCGGCGACGTTGCTCTCCACCTGGGCGACGCTGGACGCCCCCGGGATCGCGACGACCGACGGATGATGGATCGCCCAGGCCAGCGCGATCTGGGCGGGGGTGGCGTCGTGCGTGGCGGCGACCTCGCGTAGGACGTCGAGCAGCGGGGTGGCGCGGGCCAGGTTCTCGGTGAGGAACAGCGGGTTTATCGCGCGGATCCGCCCGGTCGGGCGGTTCGTGACGTCGTAGCGGCCCGAGAGCAGCCCCTGGCTCAGCGGGCTCCAGGCGATCACGACCCGGGACTCCCGGGCGGCGAACGCCAGCAGCTCCTCGCCCCGCCTGCGCCGAACCAGGCTGTACTCGACCTGGTTGGACAGGATGGGCGCGCCGAGCGCCGCCTCGGCGTCCTGCCAGCGGGTCAGCGAGTAGTTGCTGACCCCGACGTCCCCGACGAGGCCGATGGTGCGCAGCGCCGCCATCCCGCGCATCGTCTGGCCGTCCCTGATCACCGGATTGGGCTGGTGGACCTGGTACAGGTCGATGCGGTGCACCCCGAGCCGGTTCGCGCTCGCGACCGCCCGCTGCTCGACGATCGGAGCCAGCGGGAGCACGGGGAACAGCTTCGTCGCCACATACGCCCGGTCCAGCGCGTCCGGGATCCCGGCCAGCGCCGAGCCGAGGATACGTTCGCTGCGCCCCATCCCGTAGATCTCGGCGGAGTCGAACAGTGTCACCCCGAGTTCGAGGGCCCGGCGCACGATGCGCCCGGCCTCGGTGTCGGCGTAGCTCGCCCCGTACCCCCACTCCCTGGACCCGAACTGCCAGGTTCCGAGGCCGATCTTGGATATCTTCTTACTGCTGGCTGTCGTGATGCCCTCGACGTAGCGCATCTGTCCAGTGAACGCCCGACCGTGCCGGGGCGCGAGAGGAGCGTCACCGGTAGCCGCTCCGATGCCGGTGTCGTCGGGGGATCGTCTTGCCCGGGGATCGTCTTGTCCGCGAATCGTCTTGTCCGGGGATCGACAGCGTTCCCGGCGCCGACGTGTTCGGCTGTACCCTCCGGCAGCTGCTAGTTTGCCGGCAGTCCGGTTCGTGCGGATGCGGGCGGGTGCCGGCTGGCCGGTTGGGCACGGTAATGCCGGTAGGTAATGGTTGTGCCGGTCCGTCACGGAACGCCAGGTGGAGGGAGCGTGTTGGTCACCCAGTTCAGTCGAGGGCAGAAGGCGCAGCTGTCGACGATCACCCCGGGCACCGACCTGTACGTCGGGATCCAGATCAATGCGCCGGGGGAGTGGGACATCTCCTGCTTCGGCCTGGACGGCGCCGATCGCCTCACCGACGACCGCTACTTCGTCTTCTTCAACCAGCCGGCGTCGCCGGAGAAGTCCATCCAGCTCCTCGGGCCGCAGGCCGGCGACAGTCAGGCGTTCCGGGTCACCCTTGACCAGATGCCCGCCTCGATCGGCCGGCTGTCGTTCTGCGCCGCCCTCGACGGTGCCGGTAGCGCCTCGGCGATCTCGTCGGGGTACCTGCGGATCGTCGTCGCGGGAACCGAGGTGCTGCGCTACTCCTTCACCGGCGCCGACTTCACCAGCGAGCGCGCCGTGATGATCGCCGACATCTACCGCAAGGGCGTGTGGCGGATCGCCGCCGTGGGCCAGGGGTTCCAGGGGGGACTGGCCGAGCTCATCCGCTCTTACGGCGGTGAGGTCGCCGACGAGGCGCCGCCGCCGGCCCCCGCCCCCGGGTTCGGCGCCCCGCCCGCTGCACCGCCGCCGCCCATGGGCTTCGCGGGTGGGATGCCCGCCACCGGCATGCCGGGTGGGATGCCGCCGACCGGCGCATTCGGCGGACCCGAGATCCTGCCGTCGCAGGCCCGACCTACCCCGCCCGGGGCGATGAACAGCCTGGATCCCTACCGGGAGGTGCCGACCGCCGGTCGGTGGACCCAGCAGAACGGCAAGCTGGTCAAGGTCACCCTCGGTCCGGATGCGTTGGCGCTGCGCGGGTCGATGGTCGCCTACCAGGGCAGCGTCGAGTTCGACTACAAGAGCGGCGGGCTGCGCGGTCTCATCGAGGGCAAGCTGACCGGCCAGAGCCTCAAGCTGATGACCTGCAAGGGCTCGGGTGAGGTCTTCCTCGCCCAGGACGCCGCGGACCTGCATATCGTCGAGCTCGGCAGCTCCTCCCTCTGCATCAACGCGAAGAACCTGCTGGCAATGGACGCCACCGTGCGCACCGAGGTGCGTCGGATCGAGAGCCCCGGCATCCCCGGCGGGGGGTTCTTCCACTTCGAGGTCTCCGGGCCGGGTTCGGTGGTCGTCATGACCAAGGGGTCCCCGATGACTCTCACCGTGCAGGGCCCGACCTTCGCGGACATGAACGCCCTCGTCGCCTGGACCACCGGCATGCGGGTCAGTGCGTCGACTCAGGTCCGGATCTCCCGGCAGATCTACGCCGGCAGTAGCGGCGAGGCACTGGCCCTGCAGTTCATGGGGTTCGCGGGGCACTTCATCGTCGTCCAGCCGTACGAGGTCTGAGGCGTGTCGACCATCCGGGGAGTGTGCCCGGCGGGAGGACCGCTGGGGGAGAGGAGCGGGCCGTGCAGGGCAGCCTGATCCAGCATTACGGACTAACTCCGATCATGGAGCGGATGAGCAGGCACGGCTCGAAGATCGCCAAGGTGGTCATGAACCCGGGTCAGGATCTCTTTGCCCGGGTCGGGTCGATGATTGCCTACGAGGGGCTGATCGACTTCAACCCGCAGCCGCCGCAGCTCGGCCGGATCGCCTCCTCCTGGGCGACGGGTGAGGGCGTTCCGTTCATGACGGCGACCGGCCAGGGGCTGCTGTACCTCGCGGACTATGGCAAGGAGGTCATCGTCGCGCAGCTTGCCGGCGAGGGACTCTCGGTCAACGGCAAGAACATCCTGGCCTTCGACGCCGGGCTGCAGTGGAGCATCGAGCGGGTCCGCGGCATCACCATGCTGTCCGGGATGGGGATGTTCAACGTGGTGCTGCGTGGGCACGGTTGGGTGGCGCTGACCGCCAAGGGCAGTCCGATCGTGCTCGACACCCGGGAAGCGTCGACCTACGTCGACACCGACGCCCTCGTCGCCTACACCGATGGGCTGCGCGTCGAGCCCCGGCGCACCGCCCGGCTTGGCGGGCTCATCGGGCGCGGATCCGGGGAGGCGTTCCAGCTCGGCTTTTCCGGCCAGGGGTTCGTCGTCGTGCAACCGAGCGAGGACGAGCGGCCGACCTTCTCGGTGCGGGGCTGAGGCCGCGATGGCACGGTGGGGGCGGGCGGCCGGATACCGGCGCCGAACGGCGGAGCGCACCGCGGAGAGGACGGGGACGGCGACATGACGCAGGGCGGGATGTACGGCGGCCACCCGAGTGGTCCGCAGGGCAACTATCCCGGCGGTGGTCCGGGCTATCCGCCGGGCCAGGGGACACCCCCCGGTGGCTCCGGTGGTCCCGGTGGGCCGGCCGGCGGCCTCCGCAGCAGTCTCCTGGACAATCCCGAGCGTCCCTCGGACGAGCCGTTCTCCCTACAGAACGGCAAGATGCTCAAGGCGACGCTTGGCGCCCGCGGGATGCGGGAGTTCTACGCCCGCAAAGGCGCGATGGTCGCCTACCAGGGTGCCGCGAACTTCGACGCGCACTGGGAGGGCTGGGGCTCGCGTTTCCGCAGCTTCTTCAGCGGCGGCGAGGGCCTGAACCTCATGCAGGTCTCCGGATCGGGTTCGGTCTTCCTCGCCAACCAGGCGCAGGACATCCACATCCTCGACCTGGTCGGTGACGGGCTCACCGTCGACGGCAAGAACGTGCTCGCCTTCAACGTCGACCTGATCTGGGACCTGGTGCGGGTGGACAGCCAGGTCGGCATCGCCGGTGTCGGGAGTTACCAGGTCGAGCTGCGCGGCAACGGCCGGGTCGCCGTCTGCACGTCCGGGGCGCCGCTGGTCATGCACGTAACGCATCAGAACTACTACTTCGCGGACGCCGACGCGGTCGTCGGATGGTCGTCGAGCCTGCAGGTCTCGATGCAGGCGGCGGTGACGTCCTCGGCCGTGTGGCGACCCCGGGGGAACACCGGGGAGAGCTGGCAGATGCAGTTCACCGGCGAGGGCTTCGTCATCGTGCAGCCCTGCGAGCTACTTCCGCCGTACAACGCGATCGCGGGTGCCGGTCCCGCCGGACAGTTCGGCCTCGGTCAGGGCGGGTTCCAGGGCAACCAGCTCGGCGGTCACGGTGGTCACGGTGGTCACGGCCCAAGCGGCGGTGGCGGCCTAGGCGGTCTGTTCGGTAACCGCTGAGGCGACACCGCCTGCGACGGACGGGCGGCGCGCGGGCTCATCTCGCTCGCTCGACGCCCTCGGCATTCTTGGCGTACCCGGCATTCTTGGCGAACACGTCGGGGGTGCGGACGTGTTCGGGCCGGAATCCGATGCCGATGACCCGCCCGAGCACCCGTCTGATCCGCGGCGCCGCCGTGGCGGTCACCCCATGGGACATCATGGCTGTCACCAGGTTGGACATCCCGGCCCGCACCGCCCCCGTCACCGTTCTTGCCGTCGCGTTCGCCACCGCGTTCGTCATGGGGGCACGCGTGACCCGGCGTGACGGGCTGCCGCCGTGCGCCGGCCGCTCGTCATCACCCAGCAGGCGCACCAGGAAGGCGCCCTGCCGGACCTGGATCATCTGCATGAGCACGACCGGCCAGGTCCGCCGGCGCTGCACCCGCCGCAGCTCGGCCGGCTCGGGCGGCCCGGCCCGCAGCGTCGCGGCCATCAGGTTCGCCGTCGCCACCGCGTCCTGGACGGCGTAGTTCACCCCGACACCGCCCGCCGGGGACATCGCGTGGGCGGCATCGCCGATGCAGAGCAGACCCGGCTGGAACCATCGGCGAAGCCGGTCGACCTGCACCACCAGGGTCTTCACCTGGTCCCAGTCGGTGAGGTCGTCGACGGCACTGGACAGCGCCGGCGCCGCGGCGATGATCCGCGCACGGAACGCCGCCAGCCCGCCGGCCGTCTTCGGCTGCCGCTGCGCCGACCCCTTCCGGACCACCATGCCGCACTGCCAGTAGTCGCGTCGATCCAGGGTGATCAGGGCGTGGCCCTTGCGGAGGTGCGCCAGGGTGAATCCGTCCCCGTTTCCCTCCTCCCCACGCTCGTTCCCCTTTTCCTCCCCATGCCCGTTCCCCTCCTCGTTCCCGTTCCCGTCCCTCGCCGCCCGGCGGCCGCTCGCGGACCCGTCGCCCATGTCTTTCGGCAGCCGGAACCAGAGGACGTCGAAGGGATCGCCGTGCTCCCGCACCGGCAGGCCGGCACGGGACCGCAAGGTCGAGCGCCGGCCGTCGGCAGCCACCGTCAGATCCGCCCGGATCTCGACCTCCCCGAGGGGGCCAGCCGCGCGTACGCCCACGACCCGTCCGTTCGCCCGGACCAGGTCGGTTGCCTCGGTGCTCATCGCCAGGCGGAACGTCGGATAGGCGGCGGCCCGCTCGGCCAGAAACGTGAGAAAGTCCCACTGAGGCATCAGGGCGATGAACGGGCAGGGCGTCCGCAGGTGCCGGAAGTCCACAACGGTCCGGCGCCGGCCCGCCATATCCAAAGCCAGCGTGGCGGCCCGGGTGTGCGGGAGGCGAAGGAAGTCCGTCAGCAGGCCCAACTCCGCCATCACTGCCATCGTGGACGGGTGAATCGTGTCACCGCGGAAGTCACGGGCGAAATCGGCGTGCTTCTCCAGCACGATGACGTCCACCCCCGCGCGGGCCAGCAGCAGACCGAGCATCATCCCCGCCGGCCCACCGCCCGCGATGGCGCATCGGGTGGTCCAGCGCAACGGTGCGGACGGTGTTCCCATGCCGGCTCCCCGGATCCCCCCGGGTCTGCCCCCGCGTCGGCCGCCACCGGGCGGAGCGACCGCGGCGGTCCCCCGGAGCCTGTCGTCCCCGTCGTCCTGCCCGGACGTCCTGCCTGGCATCCTGCCCCGCCGGGGAGATGATCGAACCTGTCGACCTCGTCGCCCGTCAGGACGGGCATCAGGACGGGGGCATCGGGGCGGGAGCGTCGTGGCGAGGGGCGTCGTGGCGAGGGGCGTCAGGCAGGCGACGGGTGGGGCGTGGCAGGGCGGGCGAGCGGGCGAGCAGGACGACCCCGCCCACGACCAGCAGGGCCGCCACCGTGACACCCGTGATAACCCCGGGGGTGTCCGGGGCGGGTACCCCGAAGACGAGCACGGCGAGGGCGTAGGAGACCGTCGGATTGGTGATGTTCATGGCGGTGACGGTCGGTGCGAGCGGACCCACGGCGAACGCCATCTGCCCGAGTACGAGGCTGGCTATCGTGACTCCGCCCAAGGCGTAGGCGAACCAGTGGGTCGCGGTGGTACCGATCCCCTCGTTCAGGGTCTCGTCGGTGGCCTGCTTCATCAGCAGGGCGCTCAGCGCGAAGAACAGCCCGGCGCCGACTCCGAGCATCGCCGCACGCATCGCTGGTCGCCGGCCGCGGGAGAACACCGTCAGTGTCGCCGCGAGGGCAATGATCGCGAGGATGGCCAGCACCAGCCGGTATTCGTCCAGGGGCGCATGGGCGGGGAGGCGTCCCTGGACCGTGAGGAGCAGCGCGAGGCCTACGCAGATCGATGCCGCCGCCCACCATGCTCCCCGCGCCATCCGCAGATGGGTGCGGGCCAGGCCCAGCGGGAGCGCGAACAGTAACTGGGTGACCATGAGGGGCTGCACCTCGGCGAGGGAACCAAGGTGCAGGGCGAGCGCCTGGGTGAAGAACCCGGCGACGTTCGTCAGCCAGCCCAGCAGCCACATAGGCTCGCGTGCCAGGTCGACCAGATGCCCCATCCCGGGCAGCGCGTGCGCCCGGTCGTCACGGGCGGCGAACCGGCTGCGTCCGGCGGCGCGTTGTTGCAGAGCCGCGGACGACGCGAGCAGGAACGCGGCGCACAGGGCCAGCGGGATGAAGAGCAACATGGATCGTTCGGTCCGTCAGGTGGAGCCGGCCTGCGGGGCGGCTGCCGGCGGGCGGCCGGACGGGCCGACGGGATGGCGGCCGCCCCGCGCGGGCGTACTCATCGGGCTGGGTGCCTCGCCGGGGAGCGTCGGAGACAGCAGAGACAGCAGAGACAGCGGGACCGCCGGGACCCGGTGTACGCCGCCGAGCGGCCGGTCGAGCCGCCGTGGTGCATTGCCTGGACCGCGCATGTTGGACACGATGGCCGTAATGTACCGGCCCGGGGAACCGGATGTGGTGTATCCCGGCTGGTGGGCGCCGGTGTGATCCGAGCGGGAACGTCCTGCTCGCTGGGCCTTGGCGTAGCTGTCTCACACCCCCGGTCCACGGAAGCGGGATCGCTCCAGACCGACAGGAGCGCGGCGGTCGGCCGACCGGCCGTAAGCGTTCTACGCCCACGGCGGCAGCGACGCCACCGGCGCCGTGCGCGGCGTCGAGACGATTACCGCCGGGCTGAAGTAGAAACGCCTGCGCGAGTCGTTTTCGCCTGCCATGTGGAAAAGATTTCCGTCGACGACCGGTAGAGTCCGACACGGGTCGGGTGGACGGCCGCCTGCTTGACGTGGCATGGCGGCGATGCAATTTTTTATGACGCCCGGAACCGAATGGGACCGGTGGGACCGGTGCCGTGCGTGTCGTCAATTTCCGCCCCGGGCACGCGGTTTTCTTTCCGCTGCCCGAGCCGATTCGGAGGTGCGCTTGTGCGTCACTCTCTTCGTAGGCTCGCCGTGGGATCCTGCATTGCGAGCACCGTGCTGATCGGAACGTCGCAGATCTCGGTGACCGCGGCGACCGCGGCGACCGCGGCGTCGACGGGGCCGGTACCCGCGCCCGTCCCGGGTTCCGCGGTCGCCGCCGCGGCCGGCGCGGATGGCCTGCGGGACAGGAGTTCCCCAGCCGGTACCACGAAATCCGCGCGGGTGTGTTATTTCGAGACCAGGGGCGACTACGTACACGTCTCCAGTTCCGCTCACGAGGCGTCCGGACACGGCTGGTGGGTCAACATCGACTGCGACGTCACCAGGGCGGTCGTCACCGTCCAACTGCAGGAGTACTACAGCGACGGCACGTGGCGGAACGTCGGCACGGTGGGCCGGTCGACGGTGAAGTCCGGCGGTGGCGCCGGGAACCGGGCGACCGGGCGGGGCCACTGCAGGAGTAGCAGGCTGACGGGGTGGCGTAGCGTCATCGACGTGGATCTGCTCGGCGTACCCGACGACCCGAACAAACTCGTCACGAAGGGTCGGAACATCAGGTGCCGGCGGTAGTACACGAGGGTGACGCGGCCGGGCCCGCCGGCACCCTGTTCGTCTCCCTGTACGGCGAGCTGGCGGTGCACCCGTGGCGGGATTCCTTCGTCGCATCCTCACGCCTCCGGCGGCCTGTGGGGGATGAACGACGCCGGGCAGGACCGGCCGGCCGCCGCCGGGGCGTCGCCGTCCCGTGCCGCCTACGGACACCCGCCGTGGGAAGTCTGTTGCAGGACGTCGGCTGGTTCGCCGACTGCGCCCCGCGGCACAGCACACGGGTGCGGGTGACGGTGGACGGTGGGCAGGACCCGGCCATCCGTTCCGCCGCCCCCGCGATGCTCGACTGGCTGCGTAAACTCGACCAGCACGTCTTCTCGGATGACTCGTTCTCCCCGGCGAACGACGACCATCCGGTGCTGGAATCCGCCGTCGTCGACGAACTGTGGCAGGGACCTGCTCGGACCGGGTTACCTGCCAGGGAGCCCTCGCCGAGTGGACGTTGGGCGCGTTGGGCTGGCTGGCCGCCTTGCTCGCCGAGGCGAGTGCCCGGCACGGGGCCGGCACCCCGCTACTGATGACCGCCACCCGATCGACGAGTCGAACGGGTTGGACTCCCTGGCCGGGGTGACGGCCATCCGGCGCGCCGATATCGTCCGGGTATGGCCATCACCGTGCAGTTTATCGTCGCTATAGTGCTGGAGATCACTGGAACGCTGGCGCTCCGGGAGACCAGCGGGTTCACTCGGCTCTGGCCGACCCTGATGGTCTGTGTCTGCTATCCACTGTCATTTTTTTTCGTGTCTCGAGTATTGCAGCATCTGGAGATCGGTTTCACTTACGCGGTGTGGTCCGCGGCCGGCACCGCGGCCATGGCCGTCATTGGCGCGGCCGCCTTCGGCGAGTCGATGAACGCGGTGAAGATCGCCTCGCTGATCCTCGTCATCGTCGGCGTGGTCGGTCTCCAGTTCGGCGGTGCCCACCGCTGATCGGCTGGTAGCGGGTTCTTCGGTTGGTCAAAGCGCAGGTAGTTATACTAAGAACCGCCATCGCGTTCCGGTGTCGGTTGTGCCTCTGTCTGAGCTGCTGGTAAGGCCGGTGCGGTGGGACGGGGTGCGCGGCGACAAGCCGAAGGGGGGACGGTGAAGGGTAAACATTCACCTGCTTTAGCG
>NZ_CDWRCL010000100.1:0-13298 GCF_977927575.1 Frankia sp. CcCS3 | reverse complement strand
GCTCCCGGCAGGTGGCGGAGCCTCCGCGGGCGGTCGGGGAGCTGATGGTGACCCTCGCCGGCCTGCGCGGCCGGGCGGGGGCCGCCACGGTGCTCGACCCGGCCTGCGGGATCGGCGGGCTGCTGGAGGCGGCCCGGGCCGCGGGGGCGGGCCGCCTGCTCGGCCAGGACGTCAACCCGACGATGGCGCGGGTGAGCGCCGTCGGACTGCTGCTGCGGGGTGGTGACGCGCGGATCGTCGCGGGCGACTCGCTGCTCCCCGGCGCCTTCGCCGGGGAACGGGCCGACGCGGTCCTGTGCGCCCCGCCGTTCGGGCAGCTATCCTGGGGCTACGACGAGCTGCTCGGCGCGCCGTGGTGGCGCCACGGTGTTCCACCGCGGGGGGAACCCGAGCTGGCCTGGGTGCAGTACTGCCTGGCGCACGCCCGGGACGGCGCGCCGGTGCTGGTCATCATGCCGGCGGCCGCCGCGTCGCGCCGGGCCGGGCGCCGCATCAGGGCGAACCTGCTGCGTGCCGGGGAACTGCGCGCCGTGCTGGGGCTGCCGCCCGGGCTGTTCCCGACGGGATCGGCCCCGGATCTGTGGGTGCTCCGCCGCGGTGCCGGCCCCGATGCCGGTTCCGGCGGGCCCGGGGCGACGTCCGCTCAGGTACTGCTGGGCCTGGCGCACGGTGAGATCGCCGTCGTCGAAGCGGCCTGGGCGTTGTTCGTCGCCGCCGGCGGGTTCGGCGGCGGCACCGCCGATCTGCCGGCGGGATTCCGGCGGATGTGCGTTGCGGACCTCCTCGACGACGAGGTCGACGTGAGCCCGCGACGCTACATCGACCATCCTCCGGAAAGAACCGCTGTCGGTGAGTTCCCTGCTGTCGGTGAGTTCCCTGCCGTCCGGGAGGATTTCCTGGCGATGGTGGCCTCGTTGTCCTCGGCGGTTCCCCTCCTGACCCCACCGAGGGGATCCGGACCGGCGGACCGGCTGGCTTCGCCGAGTGTCACGATCGGTGAGTTGGCGAAAGCCGGATCGTTGACGGTCCTGATGGCCCCGTTGCAGACCAGGGCCGGGGTCGGTGACCTGCCGCTGCTCACCGCGGGCGACGTCCGGCATGGGCGGGGCCCGTCGGGCCGGACGGAGGAACTGGCCGGAATGCTCGTTCTCCGGCCCGGCGACGTCGTCTGTGTGACGGCGCCGGGGGAGACCATGGCCCGGGTCGTCGAGGACGCGGGTGCCGTTCTCGGGCCGCGGGTGGTGCTCCTGCGGGGCGATCCCGACCGGCTCGATCCGTACTTCCTGGCCGGGATCCTGCGGCCGGCCGGCCATCCGGCGCACGGGCGATCCGGTGGCGGTGCGGACGCCCAGGCCGCCGGCCGCTCGGGTGGATCGTCGCCGCCGGCCGGTCTGCGGCGGGTCCGGATACCGGTTCTCCCGCTGGCCGAACAGCGTTCCCCGGGGCTCGACTTCCATCGCCTCACGATGGTCGAGAAGTCGCTGCGCGACGCGGTGGAACTGGCCGAGACCATCGTCCGGCTCGGTCATCTCGGAATCGCCGACGGAAGCCTGCGGGGCGGGGCGACAGGTCCCATGTAATGACGCCCCTGCCCGGTGCGCGGGTCCGGCCGAAGCCTTGTCCTGGTGACGGTGAAGGCGGCGCGGTGCAGCCGGGATCAGCAACCCGACAATGCTGTGGCCGGCCGACAATGCCCTGGCCGATGCCGTTTCCGGGTGGGGGTAGTGTTCCCGGGGATCGGGCGGGAAGGGGCGGGGGCGCGGTGGCCGCGCGGTGGATGATCGATAGGCGGTATGAGCTCGAGGCTGTTCCATTGGCCAAAGGCGGAATGGGTGAGGTCTGGGTCGGCCGGGATGTGAAACTCGACCGGGAGATCGCGGTCAAGTTCGTCCGTTTTCCCGACGGCCAGCCGGACCAGGAGCTGATCCGCCGGTTCATCCGGGAGTCCCGCATCACCGCCCGCCTGTTGCATCCGGGGGTGCCGGCGGTGTACGACGCGGGTACCCACGAGGGGCGTCCCTACCTGGTCATGCAGCGGGTGCACGGCCTCAGCGTGGCGGATCTTGTCGCCGAGCAGGGCGCGCTGCCCGTCGGCTGGGCCGCCGCGATCGCCGCCCAGGTGGCCTCGGTGCTCGCGGTGGCGCACCGGGCGTCGCTCGTGCACCGCGACCTCAAACCGGCGAACCTGATGCTGGAGCCGGACGGCACTGTGAAGGTGCTGGACTTCGGGCTCGCCGTCGCGCTTGACCGGACCAACCTGTCGAAGATCACGGTGACCGGCCAGCACCTCGGCAGCCCCGCCTACATGGCGCCCGAGCAGGTGCTTGCCGGCCTGAGCACGCCGGCCACCGACATCTACGCGCTGGGTGCTACGCTGTTCGAGATGTTGACCGGTCAGCGGCTGTTCGCCGGTTCGTCGTCCTACACGGTGATGAACAAGCAGGTCGAGGAGGTCCCGGCGCGGGTGCGGTCGCTGCGCGCCGACGTGCCGGGCGGCCTCGACGAGCTGGTCGCCGCGATGCTGCGCAAGGCGCCGGAGGATCGCCCGTGCAGCGTGGAGAAGGTGTACGCGGCGTTGATCGGATCCGTGGTGGGCCTCGGCCCGCTTCCCGGGGCCGTCGACGACGCCGCGGACAACCCGGTACGGCTGTACGCGGCGGTCGCGGCCCGGGTGGTACCGCGCGGGGCGGCCTCGAACACTGCCCCCTCCACCCGGAGATCCACTGCTGAGCCGCCCGGGGAGCCCGATGGCGGGATCAGGCGGTCTGATCTTCGTCGTGCCCGGGACGAAGCTCGGACGTTGGCCCGGGCCTCCCGCTACAGTCAGGCCGCCGGTGTGCTGGCGGCGGCGGTGGACCGGGCTGGTCGTGCCCTTGGCCACGACAGCGCGGACGTGCTCGCGCTCCGTCTCGATCTGGCGGACCACCTGTTCGAGGGCGGCGACTTCCGCCGCGCCGTGGACGGCTACCGCACGCTTCTCGTCGATCTTGTCCACCGGGACGCTCCGGACAGCGAGCGGGTTCTGCGCTGCCGCCTGCGGGAGGCGACCTGCCGGGCCCTGATCGGTGAGACCGGCCAGGCGCTCGAACAGCTTCGTGGGCTGCTGGAGGACGAGATCAGGGTGTTCGGTGCGGACGACGCCCAGGTCTTCGAGCTGCGACGGCAGATCGGGCTGTTGCAGCTCGGCGCCGGCCATCGGGCGTCGGCCGCCGAGACCCTCTCGGCGCTGCTCGCCGATCTGCTCAGGGTCTGGGGGACGGAGCATCCGATGGTGCCTGTCGTCCGGGAGTTGCTGGCCGGTGCCGGCGGTTGATCGACGGCGGAATCGACCGTCATGAGCGTCCCATCCCGTCTGTCGTGGGGTTGTGGTGGGGGCCCGCCGGGGCAGGACGGCACCGTACAGTCGGACGGTGACGAAGCTGGAAAGCCCCGTGGCGTATGATCCCGGTTCCCAGGCTGGTCCCCAAGCTGGTCCCCAGGCATCGCCACCGCTCGGTTCGGGCGCCGCACCGGCGGGTCCGTTCGTCCCGGGCGAATTCGTTCCAGGAGAATTCGTCCCGGGCGAAGTGGTCGTGCACCGGTCGTTCACCACCAAGCGGCTCGTCTTCGTCCGCGCGGGTCACGTGGTCGGCCACGATGAGCGCGGGCTGCGGCTGTGGATCCCGCACGGCTGCCCGATGGCCGTCGAGCTGAGCACGGACGGTCGCGGCCTGCGCGACATGCCGTTCGCCGAATGGATCCGCCAATCCACGGTGCTGGTGGAGAGGGCTTGGCCTGGGCCGAACATCCTTATGATGATCCCGCCGGCGGGTGCGCACTCGGTGTGGTGGTTCTGGGACCGGCAGGGGCGGTGCGCCCGTTGGTACATCAATCTCGAGGCACCTGCCGTGGCCTGGCGCCACGACGGACTCGTCGGGGTGGACACGACCGACCACGACCTCGACCTGTGGGTCTCCCCGGACCGGACCTGGTAGTGGAAGGATGAGCACGAGCTCGCGGAACGGCTCGCGTTTCCCGAGCACTACTGGGTCACCGACGCGGCGGCGGTGCGGGCCGAGGGCGAGCGGCTGCTGCGGCTCGTCGAGACGGGGGCGTTCCCGTTCGACGGCACCTGGTGCGACTTCCAGCCGGACCCGTCCTGGCGCACACCGGCTACCCTGCCGCCCGGCTGGGACCGCCCGCGGGCGCCGGGCACGACCGGAACCGGCCCGCACTGACGGCGATGTCGACGGCCGGTGGTATCGAGGGCCGGCGATGTCAACAGCCGGCTACGTCGAGAAGGCCCACCCTGACCAGCGGGCCACCGTCACGATAATCGCCGGCCCGGCGGGCGGGGCGGCCTGGTACTGGTCATATCGGGTGATGAGCAGTTCGATGGCAGCGGCGTGTCCGGGTTCGCCCGCCCGGACGATGCGGGCCTCGGCGCCGGTCAGCCGCACGGACCCAGCGTACGGACTCACCGTAGGGTCCCACCGGATGGATGCGGCCCCAGGGGGCGGGACGCGATGCGCCGTCCATGCGCCAGACTGGTCAGATGTCCGCCACCCTCGTCGCGTCCGGTCTCACCGTCACCCGCGGTGGGGCGACCGTCCTCGACGGCGTCTCCCTCACCGTCGCGCCCGGCGACCGTCTCGGCGTGGTGGGGCCCAACGGCGTCGGCAAGTCGACGTTGTTGCGTGCCCTCGCCGGGCAGGTGGCGCTCGACGCGGGCCGGGTGGATCTCGCGCCGCCGACCGCCAACGTCGGCCTGCTCCCCCAGGAACCCGACCGCGACCCCGGGGAGACCCTGCGGGCCTTCCTCGCCCGTCGCACCGGCGTCGCCGCGGCGCAGGCCGAGCTCGACGCCGCGACCGAGGCGTTGGCCCTGGGCACGTCTGGGGTCCCTGGCACGTCTGGGGTCGACGACCGCTACAGCGTCGCCCTGGAGCGGTGGCTGGCGATCGGCGCGGCCGACCTCGACGCCCGCGCCGAGGAGGTGTGCGCCGATCTCGGTCTGCCCGCGGGCGCGCTCGACAGCCCGACGACGGCGTTGTCCGGCGGGCAGGCCGCCCGGGGATCGCTGGCCGGCGTCCTGCTGTCCCGGTTCGACATCACCCTGCTCGACGAGCCCACCAACGACCTCGACTTCGACGGGCTGGAACGGCTCGAGCGGTTCGTCCAAGGCGTGCCCGGGGCGCTGGTCGTCGTCAGCCACGACCGCGAGTTCCTCGACCGCACCATCGACACCGTCGCCGAACTCGATCCGCACCGGCACGGCCTCACCCTCTTCGCCGGCGGATGGACGGCGTACCTGCAGGCCCGCGAGGTCGCGCGGCGTCAGGCCCGGGAGCGGTACGAGGAGTACGCCGGCCAGCGGGCCGATCTCGTCGCCCAGGCGCAACGCCAGCGGGAGCAGGCGGTGCGGGGTTCGGTGCGGGCGAAGCGGCGGATGCCCGACGGTGACCGGGCCGCCAAGGGAGCCCGGATCGAGGCGGCGACGAAGAGCGCGGCCAGGGTCCGGTCCATCGAGTCCCGCCTCGACCGGTTGGCGGAGGTCGAGGAGCCTCGCAAGGAATGGCAGCTGCGCATGTCGATCGCCGCCGCGCCCCGGTCGGGCGATGTCGTCGCGACGTTGACCGGCGCGGTGGTGGCCCGATCGGGCTTCACTCTGGGGCCGGTCGACCTGACGATCGCGTGGGCGGACCGGGTGGTGATCACCGGGCCGAACGGCGGGGGCAAGACGACCATGCTGGGTGCGCTGCTCGGCCGCATCCTCCTGGCCCGGGGGCACCAGGCACTCGGGTCCGGCGTGCGGCTCGGCGAGATCGACCAGGCCCGCGGCCTGTTCCGGGGTGAGGCTACGGCGCTGGCCGTCGCCGAGCGGGCGACCAGCTGGCCGGCGGGCGAGGTGCGCACCCTGTTCGCGAAGTTCGGTCTCGGCCCGGATCAGGTCACTCGGCCGGCGGCGTCCCTGTCGCCGGGAGAACGCACCCGGGCGGGGCTCGCGCTGCTGCAGGCGGTCGGCGTGAACTGCCTGGTGCTCGACGAACCCACCAACCACCTCGACCTTCCGGCGATCGATCAGCTCGAACAGGCGCTGGCCGGCTATGCGGGCACCCTGCTGCTCGTCACCCATGATCGGCGCATGCTCGACACGGTCGCCGTGACTCGCCGGCTGCACGTCGACGGCGGCCTCGTCACCGAGAAGCCCCTCGCCACCGAGAAGCCATTGTGACGGGCCGCTGAGAACGTCAGGAGCCGGTGTTCGGCCAGAATGCCGCCTGGGGGAACGGGGAGTCCGTGGTGGTCGCGGAACCGAGCACGACGTTGTTCGGGGTGACGGCGTTGCCCGCGCTCACCGGTCCTCCGAGGGTGGCCAGATCGGTCAGCCGGCCGCGGTACCAGCGGAACGCGTGGCTGCCTTGACCCGAGGGCGCCGTCCCGCACACCACACCATGATCATTGAGGTCGAGAAGCTCCAGCGGGCCGAGCGGTGAGGTGATCGGGATGCGGCGGCCCGCGATCCACAGGAACCCGCCATCTGACGATCCGAGGCTGCGCACCAGCACCTGACCGAGACTGTTCACGGCGACCGCCTCGCTGTGCAGGTCACTGCCGAGGGTCCCGAGATCGGTCATGCGGCCGCGGTCCCACAGGAACGCGCGGGAATAGCCGTCCGAGGTCTCGCTGGTCCCCACGACCTGCCTGGCGTTGTTCACGTCGGCGACGACGGTCGAGGAACCGCCGAGAGTCCCGAGATCCGACATCGTGCCGGCTGACCAGAGGAACCCGTGGCTGGCGCCCTCCCGGGTGAGGCTGTTACCCGCCACCCTTCCCTGCACCGTGACGGCCACGGCGGAACTCAATGGTCCGCCAAGTGTGCCCAGATCCGTCATCGTGCCGTTTGACCATCGGTAGGCGTGCTGCTCGCCCGTATTGGTGGTGCTGGTCCCCACGATGAATCCGGTGTCGCTGACGTCGACCGCGGTACTGGACCGCCCGCTCTGGGTGGGGGTGCCGCCGAGGAATCCTAGCGACTGATAGATGCCACGGTTCCAGCGGAACGCTTCCCGGCTGTAACGCGTGATGTTCTCGCCGACGACCACGCCGGCCTCGCTCACCGCGGCCGGCCGGCTGTTCCCCGGCAGGCCGTGCACCGTACCGCCGCGGTAGACGAACCCACTGAGCTCGGATGGTGAGGTCTGCCAGTAGCCCGCGAGAAGGCCTGCGGTGTTGCCGCCGGTGAGGAGACCGGAGGCCCCGGTCGGGGATGGAATGTCCACGACGGCGGGTCGGGCGGGCGCAGGTGGGGAGGACGGTGCCGCGGTGGCCGCGTCCGCCGCGGTGGCGGAGCCGAGGTAGCCGAGCGACCAGGGCACGAGAGTCGTGGCCACCGTGGCGGCACGGATGAATGTCCTTCGATCGTTCATCGTGAAATGATCTCCTCTGGCCGGCTGCCACGGTCAGCCATCGACGGTTATCGGCCGACGTCGGTCGACCGGCTGGAGGAGTTCGTGGAGCCATCACGCAATGCCAACTCTCCGAGGCCGGAGGATTGCAACATGATCTACCGTCGTCAATCAACGACACGCTGGCGCCGTCGGCGGCTCACCCCCTCGGCTCGGCGGTGGCGGTCGGGTGGGCGGTGGCGGTCGGGTCGGGACGAAGCACGATGTTTCACCACCAGGCCGGGTGCACCGGTGGGACACTGACCGGGTGAATGCGCTCGGGACGAGCCGTGACTCCGCGCCGGCAGCGATGCCCTCTGACGCCCGGCGGATCCTCGTCGTCGGCAGCGGCGGGGCGGGCAAGAGCACCCTGGCGCGCGAGCTCGCGCGCCAGACCGGACTGCCGCTCGTGCATCTCGACCGGTACTTCTGGCAACCGGGATGGGTCGAGACACCCACGGCGCAATGGCGGTCCGTCGTCGCCGACCTCGTCGCCGAGCCCGCATGGGTGATGGACGGGAACTACGGCGGCACGCTGGACCTGCGCATTCCCGCCGCCGACCTCATCGTGTTCCTGGACCTGTCGCGGCGGATCACCATCCCACGAGTACTGCGACGCTGGGCACGGTGGCACGGACGGAACCGTCCCGACCTCGCCGCGGGCTGCCCGGAACGGCTCGACCTCGCTTTTCTCACCTGGCTGTGGAGATATCCGAGTACCAGCCGCAACCGTCTCGCCGACAGCATCGCCGAACACCACGCCGGACACCGGGTCGTTCGCCTGTGTACCCCGCGTGAGGTTCGTCTCTGGCTGGCCGCCGTGGCCTATTCGGGAGTTCCAGCGGCCCGCCGGTGACGGCCAACCGGCTGTGCCCGGTCATCGGCTAGCCGTCGCCCGACCGTCGCCCGGTCGTCGCCCGACCGTCGCCCGGTGAATTTGGGGGACCTGAGCACGGTCTGCGGTCCCTGGACCGTGCCTTGCTCCCCACAATGTGGCCGCCGTCGGCGTTTCCCGCGCCCGAGGGTTCCCCGCGGTGGTGGGTATGACGGTACTGGGCACCTGTGCGCTCTGTTGGCGTAGCGTGCTCGCTCGGGCTCCGCCGGACGCCGGGGGACCGCGCCAGGGGCCGGGGAGACCGCGCCGGACGCCTGGCTGACCCGGGCATGACCCGGATCGGAGACCGGGTAGAACCCGGGCATGATCTGACGACCGTGACGCGAAGGGCCGATAGTGAGCGCAGTGATCATCGACGGCAAGGCCGTCGCCCGCAGAGTGCGTGAGAACGTGGCCAGGGAGGTCGCCGAGTTCCGCGACCGGACCGGCCTCCAGCCCGGCCTCGCGACCGTGCTCGTGGGTGATGACCCCGCGTCCGCCGTGTACGTCGGCGGCAAGCGTCGGGCCTGCCTCGAGGCCGGCATGGCCGACCTGCATCAACACCTGCCGGCCGACACCTCCCAGGAGAAGGTCGCGGCACTCCTGGACGATCTTGCCGCCGATCCGGCTGTGTCGGGTATCCTGCTGCAGCTTCCGGTGCCCGAAGGCTTGGACGGGGCCGCGCTCGTCGGCCGGATCCCACCCGGGAAGGACGTTGACGGGCTCACCACCGCCAGCGTCGGTCTGCTCGCCCGGGGTCTGCCGGGTCTGCGGCCCTGCACACCGTCCGGAATCATCGAGTTGCTGGACTCCTACGATGTCGAGTTGTCCGGTACGCCCACGGTTGTCGTCGGTCGTTCCGAACTGGTCGGTCGTCCGGTGGCACAGCTGCTGGTGGGACGTAATGCGACTGTAACTATCTGTCACTCCCGTACGCGGGACTTGGCGGCGGTCTGTCGCGGCGCCGACGTGCTCGTCGTCGCCGCGGGAAAACAGGCGATCATCGGCGTCCACGCGGTGAAGCCAGGCGCCACCGTCATCGACGTCGGCATGCACCGGACCCCGCAGGGCCTGCGGGGCGACGTGGATTTCGAGGCGGTGCGCGAGGTGGCCGGGAAACTGACCCCGGTGCCGGGCGGGGTGGGGCCGATGACGATCGCGATGCTGCTGCGCAACACCCTGCTCGCTGCGCAGGCCGCCGCCGGGGCTGACGGTCCGGGCTGACGGTTACCACGAGCCGCTTGCCGCACCGAGTCACACCCCGGACTTGCGGGTCACATCCCTGACGTGAAGGTTTTCATCGGTTCTTCGCCCGTCGGCCGGTGGGGCCGACGGGCTCTGTCGGTGGCATGCGCCAGAATCGCCATCGTTGGGACAGGATGTGCGTTCGGCGTGGGGAGACGGGCATGACCAGCGGGGACGAGTCCGAGGTCGGGGGCGGCGGCGGGTCGGCGGCACGGGCGGAGACCCCGCCGGCAGCACCATCCCCGCCAGCGCCGGCACCACCAGCGGCACAGTTCCCGCCGGGGCCGGCCGTCGCCGGGGCCGATGCGGTGCGGAACGCTCCCGGGGACGGCAACGGTACCCCGGCGGATTCCGCTTCCGGCCCCGCTTCTGCTTCCGGCCCCGCCGGTTCCGGTGGCCGTCCGGCGCGCGCCCGCCGGCCACGCATCGTCTACGTCTTCGCGGTCCTGGCTGTCGGCTGGCTCCTGCTCGGCGGCGTCGGCGGATCCTACCAGGGCAAGCTCAGCGAGGTCCAGAAGAACGACAACGCCGCCTACCTCCCGAACTCGGCCGAGTCGACCAAGGTCGACACCGCGTCGCGGCAGTTCCGCTCTGTGCAGACGATTCCCGGCTTCGTCGTCTACGATCGCCAGGGCGGGCTGACCGCGCAGGACAAAGCTAAGATCACCGCCGACGTGAGGTCCTTCGCCGGGATCCACGGGGTGGACGCCGGTCAGCTCGGGCCGCCCCAGTTTGCCCGCAACGGCGCTGTGGCCGCCGTGGCCGTGCCGCTCGTCGCCCAGGACGGCGGCCGGGAGGTCAAGGGTGATGAACTCGTCGACGTCGAGAAGGCTGTCGTCGCGGTCGCCCGCGACGGGGCACCGGCCGGTCTCGCCGTGCACCCGGCCGGGCCGGGGGTCTGCTCGTCGCCTTCATCGAGGCGTTTTCCGGCATCGATGGGCTGTTGCTGCTCGCCGCGGGCCTTGTCGTCGTGGGCATCCTGCTGTTCGTTTACCGCAGCCCGGTGCTGTGGTTCTTCCCGCTGTTCAGCGCGGTGCTCGCGCTCGGCGTCTCGGCGCTGATTATCTACCCGTTGGCCAAGAACGACGTCCTCACCCTCAACGGGCAGAGTCAGGGCATCCTGTCGGTGCTGGTCATCGGTGCCGGCACCGACTACGCACTGCTGCTGGTGAGCCGCTACCGGGAGGAGTTGCACACCTACCCCAGCCGGGTCCAGGCGATGATTGCGGCCTGGCGGGGCGCCGCTCCGGCGATCATCGCCTCGGCGGCGACGGTGATCCTCGGTCTGCTCTGCCTGATCCTCGGTGAGCTGAACTCCACCCGCAGCCTCGGGCCGGTAGCGGCGATCGGCATCGCCTGTACGGCCTTGATCATGCTGATCTTCCTGCCGGTGTTCCTGGTGATCGCCGGACGCTGGATCTTCTGGCCTCGCATTCCCCGCGTCGACCACCAGGCCGACCTCACCGGTCACGGTCTCTGGGCACGCTTCGCCGGGGGCCTCGTCCGCCGGGCCCGGTGGGCCTGGATCGTCACGACGGTCGTGTTGCTGGCCTGCTCGTCCCTGATCGTCACCCTGAAAGTCGACGGCCTGTCGACGACGGACAGCCTGACGGGGCGGCCGGAGGCGATCGTCGGCCAGGAGATCTTCGACGCCAACTTCAGCCAGGGGGAGGGCGCCCCGGCCGTCATCATCACCAACACCGCTGCCGCCGCGGACGTCATCGCCGCCGTTCGGAAGGTCGACGGCGTCGCCACCGCTCCCGGCTCGGTCTGCGTGGAGGTCGACTACCCCAAACTCGCCGCCCGGTCGGCGTCCGGCGGGCGCCCGGCGGCGAGGGGTCCCGACGGCTGCGCACCCGCGTCGGTCCAGGTCGCCCCGGTCGACGGTCGAATCGCCATCGACGCCGCCATCGTCTACCGCTATGACACCGCCGAGGCTTACAACACGATCACTGAGATCCGACGGGTCGTCCGGGAGGTGCCCGGGGCGGACGCCCTGGTCGGTGGCCAGTCGGCGATCAATCTCGACACCCAGAACGCCTCGCGCCACGACCGCAATCTGATCATCCCGATCGTGCTGGTCGTCATCCTCCTTGTGCTCGGCGTCCTGCTGCGGGCACTGCTCGCCCCGGTCCTCCTGATCGCGACGGTGGTGCTCTCGTTCGCCGCGACGCTGGGCGTGAGCGCGGTGGTGTTCAACCACGTCTTCGGGTTCGCCAACGCGGATCCCGGCTTCCCGCTGTTCGCGTTCATCTTCCTCGTCGCCCTGGGGATCGACTACAACATCTTCCTGATGACCAGGGTCCGGGAGGAGACCCTCATCCACGGCACCCGTAGCGGCATCGTGCGCGGCCTCGCGGTCACGGGCGGGGTCATCACCTCGGCCGGGATCGTCCTCGCCGGGACGTTCGCCGTACTCGGCGTCCTCCCGCTGGTCTTCCTGGCCCAGTTGGGTTTCTCGGTGGCCTTCGGGGTGCTGCTGGACACGGTTCTGGTCCGCTCGGTCCTCGTGCCGGCACTGAGCCATGACCTCGGTCCGAAGATCTGGTGGCCCTCGAAGCTCTCCCGACACGCACTCGCCCGGCCCGGCCTCCGCGCCAGGACCGAAGCCAACGCACGTCCCTGATGCCCGGGCACCCGACGACTGCTGGTGACGTGCTGTAGTCGCCGGCCGGGGTGGCAGGAGGCGCACCCGCCGCCTGGAAAGATCTCGTTCCGCCCAAGGAACTGGATCCTCGTCCCGTGGCGATCCGGGCTGCCCTATCGGCCCCCCGTCCTCGGCGGAGGGTGCCGGACCCAGCCGCACGGGAACGGACTTTCGATGCCGGTGAGGCGGGGCCGGGGACACCACGCGGGCAGCGGGGCTGGCCGCCGGGCCTTACGGGACGCTACGAGACACGCACGGGCTCGGACGGGTGCTCGACCCGCCAGTCGATGTAGTCCCCGAACTCCTCCCAGTCGAAGTTCACCGCCTGCGCGGCGCGATCCTCGTCGTCCCGCAGCCGTAGGCCTTCGTCGAGGCGGTCCCGGATCGCCTCCTGCCCGGTCTCGGGGATACCCAACAGGTAGCCGATGGTGCGCATGGGCATCTGCGCGCCCAGGTCTTTGATGAAGTCGAATCGGTCGATGCCGACGAGGGGATCGAGGCAGCGTGCGCAGAACTCGCGGATCTTCGGCTCCAGCGCGTTCATCTTCCGGGGAGTGAAAACCTTTGTCAGGAGGCTGCGGTGGCTGCTGTGGATCGCTGGGTCCTCGAAGAGGATGATGCCCGAACGGCTGATCGCCGGCATATCCTTACTTCCTTGGGTGATGAGGTGAGACACCCGGCCCGCGACCGCGCCGGTGGAGTGAACGTCGCGGAGTAAGTCATCGTCTCCGGCGCTCCTCCGGGGCAACGAAGCCTTCTGCGCCCGGTCGGACTGCCGCAAATACCCGCGGTACCGCTTCTTTCCGACGTGAATCCCGAGGGGTGACAGGGTCGGTCAGGTGGTCAGGAAATCTTTTCCAGCTGGACCGGTAGCCCGTCCCGTGGAACAGGTAGCGGGAAACGGTCTAATGATATCCGGTAGCCCGGTGCCAGGCTCCACCGGTACCGCAGCAGCATCTGGTGCAGGATCGCCGGATCTTGATCTGTCGCTGATCTTGTGATTCTTCTGGCCCGCCGGTGATCATCGGGCGAGGAGGACCCGTTTGCGGAGCAGGCCGAAGCTGGCGCGGCCGAACATCTGCCGCTTGATCTGTCTCTTATACAC